>QIGA01000232.1 GCA_003229915.1 Chloroflexota bacterium | reverse complement strand
GAGGATGTCGGCATGGCCGATCCCCAGGCGCTGGTTGTCGCCATCTCAGCCCAGCAGGCGGTGCACTTCCTTGGCATGCCTGAGGGCAACCTGGCACTTGCGCAGGCTGTGATCCATCTGGCTACCGCGCCCAAGAGCAACGCCCTCTACAAAGCCTACACCAAGGTGCAGCAGGACGTGGAGAGGACAAGGATTGAGCCCGTCCCACTCCATCTGCGCAATCCGGTCACTGGTCTGATGCGCCAGGTGGGCTACGGCAAGGGCTACAAGTACGCCCACGATTTCCCCGAGCATTTCGTAAACCAGCAGCATCTCCCCGATTCCCTTAAAGGGAGAAAGTACTACGAACCCAGCGACCAGGGCTTCGAGAAAGAGATCGAGGATCGGCTCAAGAAATGGCGCCAACAAGCAAAAGGTTCAATGAGATAACAGAGGCCCGGCAACCGCGCAAGAATTCCTCCAGAATTAAGACTTTTGTGATTTACGACACGCATTAGATGATGTATCATATAGCTATACTGTAGCAAGTGTGAAGGGTGGATTATGGACAAGAAACAGATGAAATTCAACGTCACTCTGGAGCTCGACGAGAAGTGGGCCAGCACCCTGACCAAAGAAGAGCTAGTGGAGTATCTGAAGGCGAGGCTGGACTATAGCTTGGGATTCAGGGGGCACGTCAAGAAGCTGAGCGCTCCCCGCCAAAAGTAGCACCATATGTTGCTCCCTTAGCGCATATTTCTGCAATTCCGCAAAACTACCCCTGTTTTGAGGAAGCCAAAGCAATCCTGGTAGACAGAGACCCTCTATACTATGCCCAAGAGGCGAAAGCCCCCAGATGCTGGGGCTAACATTCCAGACGCGGCTAACGTGCTCCTGCCCTCAATATGCTTAGCACCTCCCGTGTTGTGCTGGTGTGGTAGAGATGCTGGTGCTTAGTTATGAAATCAGCGTAATAACCCAGGTTCTTCGCTCTGCAGATTGCTTCGCTGCGCTCGCAATGACAGTCATTTTCTATGTCACCCTGAACGGAGTGAAGGGTCTCTCCTTGCGAAATAAAGTAACGCTCATTTCTGTAGCTAGGCACTAGAATTGTGCTCAGTCGTAGGGTGCCGAAGCAATCTTGAATGTATTTATGATGGGATTGCTTCGCGGAGTTTACCCTGAGACCGTGAGATTGCTTCGCTGCGCTCGCTATGACACCCAAAACTCTGATTTTTAAAGCCAAGCGCTATTTCGGGGTGTTGATGCATTCTCTGATTTCCCACGGCAAGTGTGATAAAATGAAACTGTGAGCCTGCGGGGAATGCCATCTCTCCTACTGGCAGAGACGCATCCGGGGCTCACAGATCGACCCGCCAATCGAATTTGAGCATGACTGAGAACAGAGTAACATTCTCATGTGGCAATCTTTCCCTTGAGGGGATATCCAGCGTCCCCGAAGAGGAAATGCCTTTTGCTGCAGTGGTGGTCTGCCATCCCCACCCCCTCTTCGGCGGCATGATGGACAATAACATCGTTGTCGCAGTCTGCCAAGCCCTGTCGCAAGTATCAATCGCCTCCTTAAGGTTCAACTTCCGCAGCGTTGGTGGCAGCCAAGGGGCGCACGACAACGGCATTGGGGAGCGCGACGATGTTGCCGCAGCGATCTCCTTTGTCTCGTCAATGGAGCGGGTTGACCAGAGTAGAATCGGTCTTTGCGGCTATTCCTTTGGCGCTGGTGTCGCCCTCGAACTTGCTGCCAGGGATGAGCGAGTGAAGGCACTGGCGTTGATATCGCCAATACTCTCCTATGACTCCCCGATAGAGCGTTATGTAAAGCCTAAGCTCCTCCTGTGGGGCAGCGAGGACCTGGCATTGCCTGCAGTTGATCTCAAAAGCTTCACCGAGGAACTGCCGGAGCCGAAACAGTACAAGGTGATCTCCGGCGCTGACCACCTATGGTGGGGCTATGAGGATAGGATGGGTAGCAGGGTCGCCGCTTTCTTTGCAGACACGCTGAACCTGCCCACGCAGGGCTAGGCCAATACCTCCGCTTCCAGCGACATCTTCCGCAAATCCCGCCCACTCTCTCCCAACTTGCGGCGAAAGGTTTCCAGTGACGGCATAGAGGCGAAATACAGCAAGTGGGCATCACAGCCACAGCCCGAGGAGCCAAAGCCAGCAACTGGCATCCCGGCGTGCGGCATTTTCGTCGCAGCCCGATACCAAGAGCATTCCCGCCTCTCGTCGGAAACCAGACACCAGACCTCGACCAGTCTTGCTCGCTGTCTCAGATAGTCGATATGCCAATGAATCTTTCTGCCACCCCGGACATGGCGCCTCACTCTGGGAAACAGCCCTCCCAAGGCGCTGCCCACATACAGGTAGTGTCCGGACGGAAAAGAGAAGGTGCCCAACCTGCCCACAGCGATGTCAGTCTCTTGGTCCAGCGCAAGGACAAGAGCGTAGGTGCCTTTGACATTTGCCACGAAGCGATTCTAGGCTCCAGACGAGCGAGTGTCAATATATGGGGCCAGGACAATCCCTTTGCCCTCGTCATCCCCGCGCAGCTTGCGCCTGCGAAAGCAGATAGCGGGAATCCGCATCCGCCCTCGTCTGGATTCCTGCCTCCGCAGGAATGAGCGCAAGGGCGATAACTGGCAATGCTCCATGGGGCGTTCATTGAACGCCCCCACCTAATGTGCTAAACTCAGAATCGAATACTGGGTGATGGCTGCAACGCAGTACGATGGCGAGGTCAGAAGCCTTTGATCGCAGGATGACGAAATCTCTACCCCTATGGTTGATCGCCCTGTCAGTGATTGGCATCGATCAGCTCAGCAAGTATCTGGTACGGGCGAATATGGTGCCGGGGCAGTCGGTACCCAGCGATGGCCCGGTGCGGCTCACCTACACTACCAATACGGGCGGTGCCTTTGGACTTTTCGGTAACCAGGCCTTCCTCCTGGCTCTGGCTGCTGTTATCGCGATCACGGTTATTGTCCTCTACCTTCGCTACCTCCCCTCGGGCAGCACGCTACTCAAAGTCGGGCTAGGGCTTGACCTGGGAGGTGCCGTAGGCAACCTGACCGACCGCCTTCGCTTGGGAGAGGTGACCGATTTCATAGACATTGGCACCTGGCCGATATTCAATCTCTCTGATTCGGCCATTGTCGTGGGGGCTTTCCTTATCGCCTATTACCTGCTATTCGCTGCCAAGAAGGAGGGCCCATCATAGTTAACCGCAAAATTCCTTCCCTCTAACTCCCCCCTAACCTCTCCCTTCGAGGGAGAGGAATTTGTGTAGAGGTTTTCGCGAGATACTGAAGATCGCAGAGATGAACAAACGGCTGGAACTCATCGTCCACAATCCAGGCACTCGCCTCGACACATACGTGGCAGAGCAGTGTCAGATATCCCGTGCCCATGCTCAGAAACTGATCAGGGATGGGCATGTCACCGTTGATGGAGGACAGGTCAAAGCGAGCCACAGGCTCGACACCGGCGAAAGGGTTATAGCTATCATACCACCACCAGCCCCCACCTCCCTGATCCCCGAGGACATCCCTCTCAAAGTCATCTACGAGGACAGCGACCTCCTTGTGGTAGATAAGCCCGCGGGATTGCTCGTTCACCCTGCAGCAGGCCAGTACACTGGTACACTGGTAAATGCTATCCTCGCCCGCTGCCCTGACCTCGGCGGAATCGACGGCTCACTTCGCCCCGGCATTGTGCACCGGCTGGACAAGGCTACTTCAGGGCTGATGATGGTAGCCAAGAACGACGACGCCCAGATGAGCCTTTCCCGCCAAATCAAACAGCGCTCGGTCACAAAGGCATACCTGGTTCTGGTCACGGGATGCCTTTCTCCGAGGCATGGCATCATAGAAGCCCCGGTCGGCCGCCATCCCAGTGACAGGAAGCGCATGGCGGTGGTCTCCGGAGGTCGAGAGGCACGGACGCGATATCACGTGATTGAATACATGGACGACTATACATTGCTTGAGGCGATACTGGAAACCGGGCGCACTCACCAGATAAGGGTCCATTTCTCAGCGATAGGGCACCCTGTCTTTGGTGACCCCGTCTACGGGAAGAAGTCCCCACTCTTGGGAAGGCAATTCCTCCATGCCCACCATCTCGGCTTCAGGCTGCCTTCCAGTGGGGAGTTTGTAGAGTTCAGGTCGGAGTTGCCCCCGGACCTGGCAGGTGTACTTAGACAGCTCAGCACAGGAGCTGTTAGATAGCCGTTAACATCGAGCCACTGCCGAGCTGTTCATGTCTTTCCCAGACTAAGGCCCTGGCCCCGCATACCGTGTTCTAAAGCCTCTTCTCGATCTTGGCCCAGGAATCGCGTAAAGTAACCGTCCGGTTGAATACCAGCCGCCCGGCTGAAGAGTCTCTCGAATCAACACAGAAATAGCCCAGCCGTTCGAACTGATACCGATTTCCCGGTGCTGCGCCCGCCAAGATGGGTTCGACATACCCCGCTAGAGTCTCCAGCGAATCAGGATTCAAAACCCTTTCAAAATCGGCCCCACCTTTGACATCGCCGGGGTTCTCCGTGGTGAAGAGTCGATCGTACAGGCGCACTTCAGCATCGAGCGCATGGGCAGCCGAAACCCAGTGGATAGTTCCTTTGACCTTGCGCCCGTCCGAGGCTGACCCTCCTCGTGTCTCCGGGTCATAAGTGCAATGCAACTCAACCACCTCGCCAGTCTGCTCATCCTTCACCACTCCGACACAGGTGATGAAATACGCATATCGTAACCGCACCTCACGACCTGGGGCCAGACGGAAGAACTTCTTCGGCGGGTCTTCCCGGAAATCCTCCCGCTCGATGTACAGCACGCGTGAAAACGGTATCTTCCGCGTTCCCATATCGGGGTCTTCAGGATTGTTGACAGCATCCAGCTCTTCGGTCTGGTCTTCGGGATAATTGTCGATGACCACACGAATGGGACGCAACACTCCCATAACGCGCGGGGCGTGCCTGTTCAAATCCTCCCGGATGCAGTGCTCAAGCAGCGCAATATCGATGGTACTATCAGTCTTGGCTACACCGATGCGGTCGCAGAAATTCCGGATGGACTCCGCCGTGTATCCGCGTCTACGCAAACCCGAAATGGTCGGCATCCGAGGGTCGTCCCACCCGATGACATGTCCTTGCTCCACCAACTGCAGCAGCTTTCGCTTGCTCAGCACGGTGTAGGTGAGATTGAGGCGAGCGAATTCGATCTGCCGTGGGTGGTAGACACCCAGTTCATCAAGAAACCAGTCGTACAACAGGCGGTGATCTTCGAATTCCAGCGTGCAAATGGAATGGGTGATCCCCTCAATAGAATCCTCAAGCCCATGGGCCCAATCGTACATCGGATAGATGCACCACTTGTTGCCGGTACGGTGATGTTCTTCATGCAGGATGCGATACATGGCCGGATCGCGCAAATTCAAGTTTGGTGATGCCATGTCGATTTTGGCGCGGAGCACTCGGGAACCATTCTCGAACTCCCCTGCTCGCATGCGTTCGAACAAATCGAGATTCTCTTCTATCGAACGGTTGCGGTGTGGACTCTCCTTGCCAGGCTCAGTGAGGGTTCCACGGTACTCCCTTATCTCATCCGCGCTCAGATCATCAACATAAGCCTTATCCGCTTTGATCAACTGCGCAGCATAATCATACATCTGATCGAAGTAGTCCGAGGCATAGAATAGCCGATCGCCCCAGTCAAACCCAAGCCAGCGCACGTCTTCCTTGATCGATTCGACGTATTCATGCTCTTCTTTGGTGGGGTTTGTATCATCGAACCGCAAATTGCACAGGCCTCCGTACTGCGCAGCGCTGCCGAAATTGAGGCAGATGGACTTGGCGTGCCCGATGTGCAAGTAGCCATTCGGCTCCGGCGGGAACCGCGTGTGCACACGCCCCTCGTTCTTGTTGTTTTTGAGGTCCTCGTTGATGATATTCCGAATGAAATCGGAGGGGGCGGTTGATTCGGAGGCAGCCATAATACTGGGACTTCCCCTGCCTTTCTCCGGTATTAAAGCCGTTTTGCCCTGGTTATCGGGTTTGGCTTCCTCCACAAATTACAATCTGCAACTGCCTTTGTCAAGGATGGGGCTGACTGGATGACGATCGAATAGACTCTCGCTTATGCTAGTGCTAGAATAGGGAACGATTGGCTGGTCTCAATCATGCAGACGACGGAGAGGTATGAGTGAAGGAAATGTTCGGGTGCGCTTCGCCCCCAGCCCCACCGGGTATCCTCACGTAGGGAATATCAGAACCGCCCTCTTTAACTGGCTATTCGCCCGGCACAGCGGCGGCAAGTTTATCGTCCGCATTGAGGACACCGATCAGTCGCGCAAAGTGGAAGGCGCACTGGAGTCCATTCTGGATAGCCTCAGATGGCTGGGGCTCGACTGGGATGAAGGGCCGGAGGTGGGCGGGGATTTCGGGCCGTATTTCCAATCGGAACGCCTCGACTTATACCATAAATATGTCCTGCAATTGCTGGATGGTGGCCACGCCTACAAATGCTATTGCTCCCCAGCGCGGCTTGCCCAGGCACGCGCCCAAATGGCCGAGCGTAAAGAATCGATGCGCAGCTACGACCGCCACTGCCGCGATCTGATCCCGGAGGAGCAAGCACGATCCGAAGCTCAGAGCATCACGTCGGTAATTCGCTTTAAAGCGCCCCTCGATGGACAAACTACGTTTCATGACCTGATCCGCGGCGACATAACCTTTGACAACAGCGAGCTTGACGATCTGGTGCTGCTAAAGTCAGACGGCTACCCGACATATCACTTGGCCAACATTGTCGACGACCACATCATGGAGATCTCTCACGTTATGCGAGCCGACGAGTGGGTTTCGTCCACGCCACGGCATGTTCTGCTTTACAAGGCATTAGACTGGGAACCGCCCCTGTTTGCCCATCTGCCAATGATTCTGGGCCCGGATAAATCGAAATTGAGCAAACGCCACGGGGCTACCGCAGTCACCGAATTCCGGGGACAGGGATATCTGCCACAAGCCATGCTGAATTTCCTTGCCCTGCTCGGCTGGTCGCTGGACGACAAGACTGAGATCTTCAGCAGAGAGGAGCTGGTTCAGTATTTCGCTATCGAACGCATTAGCAAGGCCGCCGCGGTCTTCAGCCACGATAAGCTCAGGTGGATGAATGGAGTCTACATCCGTGATATGAGCGCCGAGGAACTGACAGAGCAGCTACTGCCGTTCTTGGAGAAAGACCTGCCAGTGGAAGTGAAGCGGCCGATCTCTCGGGAATATGTGCGGCAGTTGGTGCCGCTAATCCAGGAGCGGCTGACGACCCTTGGAGAAGCAGCCGACCTCTTCGGTTTCTTCTTTGTGGACAAGCTCTTTTATAACACCGAACTGCTTCTTGGGAAGAAACTGACAAGAGGAACGGCAGTGGCAGGACTTGAGGCTGCCCTGACGCGGCTTGAAGACCAATCATTCGTAGCTGCATCCCTTGAGGAAGCGCTTCGCGCCCTGGCATCCGAGCTGGGACTGAAAACAGGGGAGTTCTTCGGCCTGCTCCGGGTGGCAACTACCGGGCGCACCGCCACACCGCCACTGTTCGAAACTATGGCAGTGTTGGGCAAGGACACATGCCTTAAGCGTATCGAGCGAGCACTTGAGAAACTGCGGAATAATCCCAAGGAACCTGTACCTGTATGAGAATTATGGGTAGGTTGGAGCGGTGGTAGGATGGGTGCAGCGCAGCGAAACCCACCATTTCTATCTTCATTCGGGAAGGTGGATTCCATTTCATTTCACCCACCCTACATTGCTCGAGCGAGCACTTGAGAAACTGCGGGAGTAGGAAACTCATGACACAGATCGCTATGCTCAAGCCCAAGACAACCAAACCAAATCAGTTGACGATTGACATTGTAGTTAACCTGCCATCCAGCATACATCGCCTAAGCAGGCTGACTTATGGCACCAGAGCACTATATGACGTGCCACAAACCTACAAATCCCCGGAATCACACATTGACATACACACCTCCTATCATCGGGATGGGGAAATGCATCAAGTGCTAACTCGGGGGAAGTTGATGGAATCACCTAGTGAACGACTTATCGGGAAGGCAGAGCCTCATACAAAGGACAGGAAATGCACGCTCTCGCAAGGTAAAGGCCAGCCTTGGTCTTCCCTAAAAGGAGTACAGAGAATTGCCTCACCTTTTAATGTGAGGCCAAAGTTCGGAAATATCGAGAAGATGTCATCTGGCTACCCTGTTTACAGGGGCAGTGATGCCGACTATTTATTTGAGATCGATGCTAAGTCTCTTCCCTCAGCTTGTATTGCCATCCAATATTTCCTGGTAGAGACCAGCAATATCAAAGCCCTGGAAGAGGCCACAGGCAAGATTGTGAACAGTTGGAAAGATGGCGAGACTAACGTTACTTGGCGCCCACAAGAATTCATTACTATTGAAAGGGTTGAGCTGTTTACGAATTTTAGTCCGTGGCTAGCTATTGTGCTGATTAGTAAGTGAGCTAATCGTTCAGAATTCCTGCAAGCAGGCAACCTTGAGCAGTGGTAGGGTGGGTGCAGCGCAGCGAAACCCACCATTTCTATCTTCATTCGGGAAGGTGGGTTCCATTTCATTTCACCCACCCTACATTGCTCTCTACGCGAGACTCAAATACCAGGGTCATGTCACAGTCATAACAATAAACCCAGTGATACTCATACTCCATCGTTGAACTCAAAATACGCTATCTCCTTGCTCTGGCTCCAACCCCAGCGCTCTCTTTGCCACCTCTGGGTCTATGTTCCCCCAGAACCGGCTTTCGGAACTTGAATCATCATCTCCCA
This sequence comes from Chloroflexota bacterium, assembly GCA_003229915.1. GTDB lineage: Bacteria > Chloroflexota > Dehalococcoidia > SZUA-161 > SZUA-161 > SZUA-161. Next base: position 2,003 of record QIGA01000232.1, on the reverse strand, counting down.
GCATCCTACACAGTTCGAGCTTATGAGGACAATCGCTATCGATGTCCCTCCCATAGGCCAGCGCCTTGCGTCCAAAATTGCACACCCTGATACCCACACCATCCCTGTGAGTGAACTCCAACCCGAACCGATTGAGGTCATGGGGAGTGTAGCCCACATTCCAGGGACAATCATCCTTTGCGCACCTCAGAAACTTAAAACCATAGATGTCGATAGTTACCATGCTCTCACCCATCGCCTTGCCCTAACTTCATTATACAATACCCAAGGAACATCACCTCTGCCTCCCCACTAATTTGCCACCTCGCACCGAATCCCACTATTGCATTCTTGTGATATTATATATCGCAAGCGATCCCCTGGGAAAGCAAAATTTGAAAGACCGCTCATAACAGCGGCAAGGGAGGCATGCAATGGGCTTCTTCGCCATTCCCACTGCAGGTATCGGCTTCTTCTTCAGCGCCTGGCTTACCATGATATTCTGGGGCATGGTATCTCCGGATTTCGACGTGAGGACCATAAGCTACCCTACGGCCATGCTGATTACCCTAGGGCTTTGGCTTATCGTCGCCCCGCTGGCAGCAGCCGCCGGCAAAAAGCGCAAGAAGTAACAGGAGGAAGGCATTCCACAGGAGAAACAGGCATCGGAACGGAGAAGATGACCGACAAGTCAGGTAAATACCCGCCTGGGCCAAACGAAGGCTCACCGTATTGTTCCCAACACAGACGGTACTACAGTGCCGATGCTGAGTGTATGATCTGTAGATACGAAGAATCAACACCTAGGCGCAGCAGCCAAGGCATGCCGCGGATACAGAGATGCCCTGTATGCGGAGAGATGTCGCTACTCTGGTACCAGTGCAGCAATCAGTGTGAATGCCTCAATCTCGATTGCAAGCTAAGACACGCAGAGGCCGCTGAATACTAGTATTCGGCAGCAGAATACGGTCACAGTATCTCTACGAGCTGGATTTCAAAAATCAGGTCTTTTCCGGCCAGTGGAGGGTTGGCATCCAAGGTAACGCTCGATTCTGAGACCTCTATCACTGTCACTACAATTACGCGACCATCCGCCTGGGGCATCTGTAACCTCTGGCCTACCTCGGGTTCCAGATCGGCGGGAAGTTCATCACGATCCACCGCCAGAACCAGTTCATCACGGTATGGGCCATACGCTTCATCAACGGGGATTTTGACGGTCTTTGATTCGCCCGGAGCCATCCCGATTATAGCTTGCTCAAAGCCAGGGATCATCGAGCCCTGTCCTATGGTGAACTGGAGAGGCTCACGTCCAGCCGAACTGTCGAATTCCGTGCCATCCTCCAATTTTCCTGTGTAGTCAACGCGAACTGTATCGCCCGTCTGTGCCTGTGCAGTCTCTCCTCCCGTAGGGGTCGGGGTCGCCGTGGTTGTGGGTGCAGGCGAACCACCACAACTGCCAAGCAAAATGGCTGAAGCAACAAGGAGCAGCGCCAGGAATGTTTTCATGCGGTTTACACCTCCCGATATAGAATACCCCTCGCAATAACCCAGGTCAACAGGAAGGCAGTAACCATGCCCAGAGCAGAGCCGATGCCCTTCACGATGACACACACTGATATGCTATGTGCTATCTTCACTACACAGTGTGTAATAATAACACTCAACACACTTCGCTAGTGTGTATAGCCCGACAACCATCCATAGGCTGTCACATCTGCTTTTATGAGGGTTATAATATTTTCCAAAGAGAAAAACGCCCAGATTTCGATCTCAGGGCTTCTGTTCGATCATTATGTCTACTCACGGGTGTTTGAGACTGACAATAGTCTGGATGGCTAGCCGACCATCACTGTGAGGGTAGAAGTCGCGATGCCCTGAAACAGATGCGGGGGATGCTGCAAAGCCACTCTGTCAGCCGCAGTATCACTGGGGGCATTGGGGACATCAGCTATTACGATGTTCAGAAGATGTTCCAGAATCTAAGTGCTGAGACTGCCATTGAGGGCAGATCGTACTGCTTG
>QIGA01000109.1 GCA_003229915.1 Chloroflexota bacterium | reverse complement strand
CGAAGCAATCTCACGGGCGTTAGGGCGTTCCATGGAACGCCCCTACACCCCGCGCTCCCACCACCCTTAGACTGAGATGTAGCAACTGACTCGTGTTCTGATCGCTATTTTTGGGGGTGGGGCGGGTGATGGAGGCGCGGGTTTCAAACCCGCGCCTATGGTCTCGCGGCGCTATGCTGGCTCGGCTTGCGGCTCTGGAGCCTCTTCCCGCTCCTTTGCCTTCTTCTTCGATAGCCTCTGCTCGGCGAGCACCTTCCTGGTGTGCTCTATCTCCTCAGGGGTAACCTTTTGGCGCATCCCCTCCAGGTCGCGCATGATCTGGGCGAACCTCGCGCCCTCGGCAGAGCTGATCCACTCCAGTTGCAGGCGCTCCGGTCGTACCCCCAGCTTCTCCAGGCGAGCCCAGAGCTTCTCCGCGCGGCGCTTGGTCCAGTGGTTGGCGTCGATGTAGTGGCAGTCGCCAATGTGACAACCGGAAAGCAGCACAATAGGTGCGCCCTTCTCGAAGGCATGCAGGATGAATTTCTCATCCACCCGTCCGCTGCACATGGTGCGAATGAAACGGTTGTTGGGAGGATACTTTAACCTCGACGTCCCCGCCAGGTCGCCTCCCCCGTAGCTGCACCAGTTGCAGAGGAAGGCTATCGTCTTCTCTTCGGATTCCTTCTCCAGAGCGGCGTCTATCTGCGCCAGGATTTGCTCATCGGTGAAGTGCTGCATGGTTATGGCGTCGAACTTGCACTCCGCAGCGCAGGTGCCGCAACCGGCACAGGCCGCCGCCACCACATGCGCTCCCGTTTTGGCCTTCACGTCCACGTTTATTGCTTTGTAGGGGCAGACCTTGGCGCAGACACCACAGGATGTACATTTGTCCAGGTCTACCACGGCTTTGATGGCCTCGCTTGTGATGGTGCCTGCGTTCAGCAGGATGGCGCTCCTGGCGGCTGCCGCTCCTGCCTGGGTTACGCTGTCCTTCACGTCTTTCGGCGCCTCCACGCAGCCGGCGAAGAAGATGCCCGGTGTAGGCGCGTCTACCGGCTTCAGCTTGGGATGAGACTCCATTACAAAACCATCGCTGGTCCGGGAGAGATTGAGAATGCTGGCAAGCTTCTTCAGGTCATCCGTGGGTTCGAGTCCCGATGACAGTACCACCATATCCAGCTCGTACTCCTCCACACGTGCTGCAGTGGTGTTCTCTACTCTGACACGGAGGTTTCCGGTGGCAGAGTCTTCAATGATCTCGCCGGGTAGACCGCGGATGTAGTGAACACCTTCCTCCTTAGAGCGTCGGAACAGGTCTTCGAAGCCTTTGCCGAAGGCGCGGATGTCTATGTAGAACACGTATATCTCAGTGTCGGGGTGGTGCTCTTTGATGAGCAGACTGTCCTTCACTGTGTTCATACAACAAATGTTTGAGCAATAGGGATTGCCGCGGTTCTCCGTGCGCGAGCCGATGCACTGGAGGAAGCCGATGCGCTTGGGGACCTGCTGGTCAGCGGGGCGAACCAGGTGGCCGTTCGTAGGGCCGCTGCCACATAGCAGTCTTTCGAACTCTATACTGGTGACGACGTTCTGAAAGCGTGTATAGCCGTACTCATCCAGTGGGGTTGGATCGTATACTCTCATGCCAGTGGCCACGATTATAGCGCCCACATCCAACTCAACTATCTCGTCCTGCATGTTCAGGTCTATGCACTTCTTCTCGCAGGCTTCCACGCACTTGGCGCAGCCTATGGGGTTGTTACCAAGGCACTGAGCCATGTCAAGGAGGTAGGCAGACGGCACAGCCTGGGGATGGGGGATGTATACTGCCTTGCGCGAGGAAAAGCCCTGCTGGAACTCATCCGGTACTACCACCGGGCACACCTCGGCGCATTTGTCGCAGGCGATACACGCTTTTGCGTCAACAAAACGGGCTTTCTGGCGCACCCTGACTTTGAAGTTGCCAATGTACCCTGATACCTTCTCGACTTCACTCAGGGTCATCAGCTTGATCTTGGGATGTCGACCGACATCCGTCATCTTGGGGCCGAGTATTCAGATGGAGCAGTCCATCGTGGGAAAGGTTTTGTCGAGTTGCGCCATCATCCCACCGATGGTTGGTTCCTTCTCAACCAAGTATACTGGGTGACCGGCATCGGCCAGGTCCAGAGCAGCCTGAATTCCTGCGACACCGCCTCCGATAACCAGGGCTGCATTCGTCACCGGAGTCCTGGCCTCGTGGCCGGGAAACAGGTAGCGAGCCCTGGCCACCGCCATCTTCACCGCATCCATGGCCTTGCGCGTTGCCATCTCCTGGTTGTCGCCGTGTACCCAACTGCAGTGCTCTCGGATGTTAGCCATCTCCATTAAGTAGGGATTGAGTCCAGCCTCAACAACGCACTGGCGAAACGTCGGTTCATGGAGTCGCGGACTGCAGGCTGCCACAACCACGCGGTTCAGGCGGTGTTCCTGGATGTGCTTCCTGATCTCGTCCTGCCCGGGGTCTGCGCAGGTGTACCTGTTTCTCATGGAGACTACAACGTTGGGAAGTGTTTCTGAAAAGCGCCGCACCTCTTCGGTGTCAACTGTTCCCGCTATATTGAGTCCGCAATCGCAAACAAATACGCCTATTCTGAGTTCCTCTTCAATCAATTGCCTCACCTCCTGAGTCTAAGGACCGGGCTGCCAAATATGCCAGATCCTGGATTTCAACCCGGGGAACTGTGCCATCGCCGCTTTTCTGGCAGCATCTCAGATGTATCTGACACTTAGGGCATGACGTCACCAGAATATCTGCCCCGACTGCCTCCGCCTGGGCGAGGCGCTGTTCCTGTACCTCTCGGTTCACCGCACCGCAGTAAACCCAGGGACTTGCTCCACAGCAGAGCGCTTTCTCCCTGCTCTGCTCCATCTCCACCACGTCCAGGCCCGCTACTGCGGCCAGGATATGGCGTGGCTCATCGAATATCCTGGAGCATCTACCCAGGGTGCACGGATCGTGATACGTAGCCCTTTTTTCGAGCTCGCCCAGACTGAGTTCGCCGCTTTGCAGCAACGGGGCGATGACCTCTGTCAGATGCGCCACCTCAATTGCTGTGCCTCCCGGCAGCTTGGCGTAGTCAGCCTTAAACGTATAGTGACATTCAGGACAGTTGGTGATGATCTTCTTCACGCCGCGACGCTCAAACTCCTCCATGTTGACTCGTGCTAGAGCCAGGAACCCTTCTCTGTCTCCCTGGAGGAGCAGGTCTCTGCCGCAGCAGCGCTCATTGGCAAGGATGTTGAAGGGTACTTGGACGCGATTCAGCAGCCTGAGCGCTCCTTCCACTCCTTTCAGGGTGTTCACCTCCAGATCGCTGAATACGATATCGAAATAGGGAGCACAGCCTACGAAGAATATCGTGTCGTACTGTTCGGTCAACTCAATGTCCTGTGGCAGCCAGTTCAGGCGGTCCTGCTGTAGCTCTTCGCGGGCCATCAGGTGCTGGAGCGCCTGGAGCGCCCCTCCGCGGGTACACTGCAATTGAGCCCCTTCCGCCAGGGCCTCCGCTCTCAGACCGTGAATGAACTCAGGGAACTTCACGCGGTAGTTGCAGCGCTCCACGCACATGTAGCAACTGAGGCATTCCCAGATTGTCTCGTCCTGCGGATTGGAGCTGTTTTGCGTCAACCTTCTCTGGACTATTAGCCGGGGGTTGAACTCCGAATCGTGCTGGGCGATGGGACACACCACCGTGCACTTGCCGCAGTCGAGGCAGAGGCGTATCTTGGTGTCGCTTATCTCTCGCTCAATATCGAACACCTTCGAGTTGTGTCCCTTCTGTCAAGAATAGTCGTTCCACCTCGTTCATGGATGCCCTGGCTGAACCATACGCCGCTACGCTCTGGCGGGGACGGCAGGTTGCATCTGCTCGATCTCTTGGGCAAAGGTTGCCACCTGCTTTACAAAGCCGGAGCCGTCGCTGCGGGCCATATGGCATAGAACCAGTCTCTCCTCTCCCAGCCCCAGCAGCCTCAAAAGCATCCGCGCCTTCTCATACTCGCCCGCTATGTATCTCGCATCGACATCGAACTGGCAATTGCCCGGCTTACACCCCAGCAGCATCACCCCTGCTGCTCCCAGTTCAAAAGCCTTGAGTATCAGCCCCTGGTGTACGCGGGATAGACAGCTCACTCTGACCACTCTCACAGAGGCCGGGTAGCTAAGCCCTGCCTGGGCCGCTGCCTCGATACAAGTCAGGCCGTCCCAGTTGCAGGCGAAGACGACTAAATGTGCCGCTGACCTGCTCATCTCGCTTCAACCGCGCAGGCGACCTTTCCCAGCAGGGCTTCCAGCGTGGATCCTATCAGCTCGTCGCTCTGGAGGGGCTGGGTTATGGCACCTGTGGGACAGTGGGCTGTGCATGCTCCACAGCCGAGGCACAGCGCCGGGTCAATATGGGCGTATGCAATGCCGCTGCTACGCCCTCTCATCTCTATGTAGGAGCATATGGCAGCGCAATTGCCGCAGCCACGGCACAGCTTGCTGCTAATGGTCACTGCGTTGCCCCGAGGGCTCAAGGTGCCCTGGTATAGATAAGCCGAAGCCTTGGCGGCGGCGGTCGCTCCCTTGAGGGCTTGTTCCTCTGGCGACTCCTCGCTATTCGGCGACATAATGAATATGCCCGAGGTTTCTTTGATGGCAACCTCCCTGAGATCAGCGGGATGCGCATCCCCCGAAGCTCTGGAGCCAATGCTTGGCGCAAGTATGCGGCCGAGGCGGCTCTCTTTGGAGATAGCGCCAGCTTCGGGAGGAATCTCGCCGCACAGCTCTCCGAGGTCCAGGATGATTGTGCCAGCCTCGATACGGCTGGTCTGCGAGCGATCCTTCAGCACAGCTTCATAGCTCCCCGGCGAACCCTCCAGCTCTAAGTCCTGGGGCCAGGGCCTGATAATAATACCCCGCTCCTGGAGTTGTTTCACCAGGCCAGCCCTGTATTCCAGGTGCTCAGGGCTTTGCGCTCCTTTGGCGGCGTCCGATTCGGGTGCGGAGACGACTGTTACGGAATAGTCCAGAGTCGCCAGGTTTGTTGCCGCGGAAAGGCCGCGGATCCCTGCGCCCAGGACGAGTGCGCTCCCGATCACCGGGTGCTCCTCACTGACTGCTGGCACAGCCTGCCTGGCCCGGGCGACGCCAGATGAGATTATGTCTGTTGCCTTGCGCGTGGCCCCTGATGGATCATCTTCGTGAACCCAGGCGCACTGCTCGCGGATATTTGCGAACTCCACGTTCTCGCCACAGTATAAAGCAAGGCTATTGGTGAGGTTTTGCTGGCACATCACTCGCCTGTCCGTGCAGCTAAAGCAGATCTGCTCCAGACCGCAGCATCGGCAGGCGGCGAGCACCACTTTGTCAAGCTTCCACTCTGTAGCCTGGGCTTTGATCCTGTTCGCTCCCTCCTCGCTGCATGCCTGCGATATCTCCTGAACGTTGCAGACGCCTGGAAGCTGCAGCACCTCATTTGTCACTTGGTTGAAATCTATCACGGAGCTAATGCTGTCGCCACAGCGGCATAGCACCACGCCGACACGGGCTCTCCCCGCACTGATAGGCTCCGCTGCCTCAGGCTTTCCCTCCAGATGTATGTCTGAACCACTCGTGATATCTCTGCTCGTCGGGTGTACGCCCTCTCTCTGTCTGAGTTTGGCGACGACCTCCAGGGCGAGGGCTGACGCAAGGGCAAGCTCCTCTTCCAAAGTGCGATTTTCGTCTATCCCTACTGTGTGGATGCCTTGCTCCGCACCCTGAGGAGAGGTGCCCTGGGAGAGGCTGCGCTCATGATGATAGTTGTCTCTGTCATTGTTGGCGGAGGCGAAATCGATCACGACCTCGGCTCCTATGTCTATATGCTCGGTCTTATCCTTGTGAAGGACAGCCCCCAGCTCGCAGACCTGCTCACATTGCAGGCACTCGCTGCACAGGGCACAGTTGAGGCAGCGTTCGGCTTCGCGCTCCCCGACCTCGACAGGCAACCCCAGGGCGATTTCTTCAAATTTGCCCATCCTCCTGTTGGGGGGAATAGCTGGCATGCGGGCCCGTTTGTGATAGGAAGCCTCTCTTTCCCTGACATCGATGTCAACAGGCTTGGGCTTGTCCAGAGAACGCCCCTTCTTCAGATCGCGGCCTCTCAGGTGCCGGTCTATCGACTCCGCTGCTCGTAGTCCAGCGGCTACGGCATCCACGACGTTGTTGGGGCCGGTGACGCAGTCACCGCCTGCGAAGATGCCGGGTATTGTGGTCTCAAGGGTCAGGGGGTCAGCCTGTATGGTGGCTGCATCGGCATCGGCCTCCAGCCACCTTATGTTTAGCACAGAACTGTTGGGCCGCTGCCCTATGGCTATTACAACATGGTCGGCATCGATCACAAACTCCGAGCCCGGTATCGGCTCGGGCCTGCGGCGACCATCGGCATCCATCTCGCCCAGTTTCATCCGCTGGCAGCGTATCCCGGTTACCTTGGTGCCATCGCCCAGTATCTCCACGGGCTGTGTCAGGTACTCAATGGATACGCCTTCGTTGATGGCCTCCTCAACTTCGTCAGCTACTGCCGTCATCTCCTCCGCGGTGCGGCGGTAGAGTATTCGCACTTCTCCTTTGCTTCGTCTCTTCGCTGTTCTGGCCGAATCCACGGCACTGTTGCCGCCGCCGATGACCACTATATTGGAGCCCACGGAAGCGCCCACTTTCAGGTTCAGTGCGAAAAGCAGGGAGACGGCGTCTACCACTCCCTCGAGCTCTTCTCCGGTGATGTTCAAACTTCTATTCTGGTGAGCACCGATGGCGAGGAAAAAGGCTCGATACCCTCGTTCCCTTAGATCGGTGATAGTCACATCGCGGCCCACCGTCACCCCTGTCATAATGTCCACTCCCAAGGCCTTGATCGCTTCCACTTCTCTCTCCCGCACCTCGTGAGGTAGACGGAATCTGGGGATACCTGTGGCCACCATCCCCCCAACCACCGCGTGCGATTCGAATATGGTTGGGCTATAGCCCCGGCGCGCCAGCTCCCAGGCAGCGGCAAGCCCGGCAGGGCCACTGCCGACGATGGCTATCTTCTCCCTTCTGGACCTGGCTGGTGCCTTCCGTCTGTAGTTGATGCCCCTGGGGGCATTGTCGGCAGCAAATCGATGGAGGGCCGGGGTGAATACCGGGCTGTCAACCTCAGTTCGCGTGCAGTTGTCCTGACAGGGATGTGTGCACACGCGACCGAGAATCCCCGCGAGAGGAGCAGCCTCGTTGATCAGGTCGAGCGCCTCGTCGATCTTACCCTTGGAAAGCAGCGATACAAACCCCTGGACGTTGATGCCGACAGGGCATGCCGCCCGGCAGGGGGCGATCCCGGTCTTTTCAATGCAAAACGCTGTGGGGACTGACTGTTTGTCCGGAGACGGTGTATGGATTGCGCTGCGAGTCGCTCTGCGACCGTCCAGCAGATAGGGCACCTGCACTGGGCAAGCCTCGGCGCAGCGGCTGCAGCCGGTGCACAGATCCTCTCTAACGTAGCGAGGATTCCTGGCGGCCCTTATCGTGAACTTTCCTCGCTTACCGGCTATGGTAGCAACTTCGGAGTTGGTGTAGACGGTTACCAGCGGATGGCTCGCCACCCTTAGGAGCAGCGGCCAGACACTGAGATGTTTCCCGGAAGCAGCGATGGAGGCGCTGTCGATAGTGCTGTCCAGTCCCAGCGACGGAGACGATGTGATTATTTTGACCTCCAGCCCCAGCTCCGCCAGAGTTAGAGCGGCCTGTGCCGCGCCCGCACTGGCACCTATGACGGCAACCCCCTTAGCCATCGGGGACCTCGCTTCGCTTGCCTTGCTCTAGGCCGTAGCTGTATCCTGTCTCGAAAGCCTTGGCGTTGAATTCCTCTGTTCCTTTGGGCACGGAGGTCAGCACGGAATTCTTGAGGGCTTCGGGGGAAACGATGTCGCTCACGGCTACCAGGAACCCCAGCGTGATTATGTTTGCCACAACCACTCGACCCAGCTCCCGCGCCATGCGGGTAGCAGGTATGGCGAGAGGTGCCGGGGTTTGAGACGGATCGGGTTTCACCATGTCGGGGTCTATAATCATCAGGGCTTCTGATGAGAGACCGTTTCTGTATTTGTCATAGGCCTCTTGCGACAGGATGATGAGCACGCCCGGGTTCTGCACATAGGGGTAGCCTATGGGCTCATCGGAGATGACCACCTCGGTGGTGCAGGAGCCGCCGCGGGCCTCCGGCCCGTAGTTCTGCGTGAGGGTGGAGAAACCGTCATCGTATATGGAAGCGGCCTGTCCAACTATCTGCCCTGATAAAACCACTCCCTGTCCGCCAAATCCCGCTATTCTTATCTCCTTTATGCCCAAGCTCTTTCACTCCGTCATATTCGTTATAAAGATAAAGCCAGTCACTCTGCGGCGGGCTATTCGTTTTTCTTCGCCTGTGCTCTATCGATCACCAGCTTGCACTGCTCCCAGAAGGTCGGGCGCTCGATATCGACAAACTTGCCCACCACAATGGGCCCCTCCGCAGTTATCCCTACATCCTTGGGATCGGCACCATTCTTAACTACGCTCTTCTCCTGGTAGTGGTGCATCGTGTCCATTCCCTTGGGCTGCTTATTCATGCGCCCGTATAGCGTTGGGCATGGGCCCAGCACTTCTATGAAGCTGAAGCCGGGTTTGATCATGGCCTCAGCTATGGACCACTCCAGTTGGCGCGCGTGCAGCACCGTCCAGCGGGCGACATACGTGGCGCCGCTGGCAGCCACGAGGTAGGGCACATTGAAGGGATATTCGATATTGCCGTAGGGCGAGGTGTTGCTACGAGCGTCGAGGGGGGTGGTGGGCCCCATCTGCCCGCCGGTCATACCGTAGTTGAAGTTGTTCAAGCAGATGATAGTCATATCCATGTTGCGGCGTGCGGCGTGGATGAGGTGGTTGCCTCCTATAGCTAGGAGGTCGCCATCTCCTGAGAATACCACCACGTTCAAATCGGGATTTCCCAGATTCAAGCCGGTGGCGAAGGGGAGAGCCCGTCCGTGGGTGGTGTGAAAGGAATCTAGCTTGACATAACCAGCGACTCTGCCAGTACAGCCTATTCCCGAAACCAGCGCTATCTTGTCCGGATTCAGACCGGAGTCCTCGACAGCCCTGATGAAGCAGCCCACGGCCGGCCCTATGCCGCACCCGGGACACCAGATGTGAGGCAGCCTGTCCAGCCTGAGCAATGAGTCTAAGGTTCTTTCCTCTACTTTTGTTGTGCTTGTCATCGCACTGCTTCCTTAATAGCTTGCAGGATGGTCTGGGGATCGTGCACACTGCCTCCCATGTGCGCAACGAGCAACGTATTGGCCTTGCCCGCGGCGCATCTCTCCACCTCCAAGACGATCTGGCCATAGTTTATCTCGGGGACTACGAAGGCCTTGACCTGCTGCGCCAGCTCTCTGATGCGGTCCTCGGCAAACGGCCAAACGGTTATCAGTTGCAGCAGACCTGCCCGCATACCCTCAGCTCGTGCCTGCCGCACCGCGAGGCGGGCGATGCGGGCGCTGATTCCATAGGCGCAAACTATGACCTCCGCATCCTCTACCTCGACCTCTTCGTATCTGATAATGTCTTTCTTGTTGAGCCTGATCTTGTCTGCCAGACGGCGCACCAACTGGTCCTGGGCTTCTGCGGTCATCGCTGGATACCCCCGCTCATCGTGGGTGAGGCCAGTGACATGGAAGCGGTAGCCCTCGCCGACTATGGCCATAGGGGGGATCAAGTCCTCATCCGGTTTGTAGGGCAGGTATTGCTCCTGCCCGCCATGGGGCCGTCGCCGATTCACGAGCTCCTCGGGGGCTATCTGAGGTATCACCACCTTCTCGCTCATATGCCCCACCGCTTCGTCGGACATCATGAGCACAGGAACCCGGTATCTCTCCGACAGGTTAAAGGCAGTGATGGTGAGATCGAACATCTCCTGAGGGGAGCTGGGGACGAGCGCGATGATCTCGTAGCTGCCGTGGGAGCCCCATCGCGCCTGCATCATGTCTCCCTGTCCCACCAGCGTGGGCAAACCTGTGGACGGGCCCGCGCGCTGAACGTTTGCCAGCACGCAGGGCGTTTCCAGCATCACTCCCAGGCCCAGGTTCTCCATCATCAGGCTGAATCCGGGGCCTGACGTTGCTGTCATAGCCTTCCGCCCTGTCCAGGATGCGCCCAGCACGGCATTCATGGAGGCGATCTCGTCCTCCATCTGGACATACACGCCTCCCACATAGGGGAGCCGTTCGCTCATCCTCTCCGCCACCTCAGTGGCTGGCGTGATGGGATAGCCGGCGAAGAAGCGACAACCCGCGCTGATGGCCCCTTCGGCGCAGGCCACATCGCCGTTCATAAAAAACGTCCCGCAGAGCACTCCGTTTTCAGACATATAGGGTCCCGTCAGCTTTCGTTGTCGTTGGGTTCGAGGCGGATGGCGAATTCGGGGCAGAGGATATCACAGAGGCCACAGTTCAGGCACTTGCTCTCGTCTGCTACCGCGGCAAATGTATAGCCCTTGGGGCTCAACTCGTCGCTCATCACCAGCACTCCCCTGGGGCAGAACTCGACACAGTAGGCGCATCCCTTGCATCTTTCCTTGTCGATCAGCACCCTTGTCGGCCTGGTAGCCTTCTCCGCTTGATCGAAGGGTGGTCTCCACAATTTCATAGCAGCACCTTTTATGCAGGCATCCTGCGGCATTCCCGGGTTTTCGTGAATTCCTCACCACAGCACCGCTCGCTGGGTCGTGGGCGTAACCTTGCGTGGTCAGTCTATGTGGGATGGATGATTTCCCTACAACAACTCAGTATATCAAATCGGCAATTCCCTTTGCAAATCTGCGAGACGCGACGGACATAGCAAGGAT
>QIGA01000155.1 GCA_003229915.1 Chloroflexota bacterium | reverse complement strand
CAACCAGCCTCTCCTCGATGCTGGAGCCCTGCCCCTTCTCCGCAATCGGAGAGGCTATCTCATCGGCGGCGCCGACCTGACCGATATTCTTGAGGCAGCACCTCGCTGGTGCCAGCAGGGATTGTTCGGCAATCTGCCCTGGCGCGATCCCTGAGCTATGCGAGATCGCTTCCCAGTAACCGGTGAGCAGCGTACTCAGCGTCTCAGGTGTTTCCCTGCCCAGGCTTGTGGAGTCGGTAGGCACAATGCCCCAGCATATGATGCCGCCGTCGTTCAGGAATTTGGCCGCGGCGTTGGCGTATTCCCTGGGCATGGTCGCGATTTGATAGGCGTCGAAGGACAGGATTTCGACCCCTAGCTCCAGGAGGTAGGGGAGGTTTACGTTAGCGCAAAGATGCAGCGCTCGGGGGACCTCAAGGCCATCCACGAAATCCAGATAGTCGTTCCTGGCCTGAACATCGTTATATCCGGATAGGCTGCTGAACACCCACCCTAACCCGGGCTCATCCAACCAGACGAAGGCGTTTTCGTTCTTCTTCCTCAGCTCCTGGTATTGTACGTTGGCCTTTTTTTGAAGGAAATCGAAAAGGATGCTCCTTATCTCGTCATCGTAGATGATTGGCTTGGCGTTCTCATCCACAACCTTGAAGCCGAAGCTTACTGGCCCTGTCAGTTGTCCTCTGATAGCGGGGTAGTCTTCCAGGTCCTGTGCCAGGAACCGGTGATAAACCGCTGAGTACTCTCTGCTCAGGGCGAAGGTTTCCGGCTCGCCCATCTTTTCGGAGTAGCTGGTGAGGTCCTCTTCGAATCTGGAATGGGTGAAGACGATCCTCTCGTTTTCGGGTTCGACAGCTATACCGGGAAAGTTCTGCGAGGATTGAGCATACATGTCCTCGGAGAAACTCACCTTGGGGAGCTGGGGCCAGAAGGGGATATCCAGGCTGAGGGCAAGTTCGAGGGCCCTCTCGATGTCGCTATGGGGCATGATGCCCATGGCAGTTGTTCTGCAATACGCGTGTATTGGCATATATACTCCGGTCGAATTACCGCATACCCTTGTCCAGGAGCCTGTCTGGGAATTAGGGGTAGGTTGGAGCATCCGCTCCAGGCTACCCCTGTTTTGCTGAGTTTTCGGACACCCTCCCAGAGCGGAAAGAGGCTTGCGCCTACTGGGCATACTTTATAGTAGCATAGTCATAGAAGGTAATGTTGCCCGAGCTTTTGCCCGTGACATAGGCGTTACCCAGGCTATCCACAGCCATGGCATAGACCTTGTCGTGCCCGCGTGCGGGCCCGTCGTAGCGCATGGCCCACAGTTGGTTTCCGTCGGGGTCATATTTTAGAGTGGCATAGTCGTAGCGAATTGCGTTACCACGGCTCCAGCCACTAACGTACAGATTGCCAAAACTGTCCAGGTCTATGGTGCGCGCAGCATCCTCGCTGTTTGAGGGGCCGTTGTAGCGCGCCACCCATAGCTGATCCCCATTACTGTCATACTTTATGGTGGTATAGTCTGCCTCAGTGCCCTTACCCTGGCTCGAACCGGTGACGTAGATATTACCCCAGCTATCCACGGCCATGGCATAGGCCTTATCCTCACTGTTTACGGGGCCGTTGTAGCGCGCCACCCAGAGCTGGTCACCGCTGCTGCTATGCTTAACAGTGGTGTAGTCTGCGCCTGTATCGTTGCCCTCGCTCCAGCCAGTCACATAGACGTTACCCCAGTTGTCAACAGCTATGTCTTGGGCCCTATCCTGGCTGTTTGCGGGGCCGTCGTAGCGCGCTATCCATAGATGGTTGCCATCACGGTCGTACTTCATGGTGATGTAGTCCGTCTCAGTGCCATTGCCCTGGCTCCAGCCCGTGACATAGGCGTTCGCCCACCCATCCACAGTCATAGCGGAGCTCTTGTCCTCACCATTCACCGGCCCGTTGTAGCGCGCCACCCATAGCTGGTCACCACTGGTGTTGTACTTTATCGTAGCGCTGTCTGCCCCGGTGCCGTTGCCCTGGCTCCAGCCGGTGACGTAGATATCTCCAGAGTAGTCAACGGCTGCCGCATAGGCCAGGTCCTCGCCGCTTGCCGGCCCGTCGTAACGTGCGACCCATAGCTGGTTTCCGTTGGGGTCGTACTTTACGGTGGCGTAGTCTCTCCCGGTGCCGTTGCCCTGACTCCAACCGGTGACATACGGGTTGCCTGAGCTATCCAGGGCCAAATCCAGAGCTTGATCCTCGCCACCCGCTGGCCCGTCGTAACGTGCGACCCATAGCTGGTTTCCGTTGGTGTCGTATTTCATAGTTACATAGTCAATGGAGCTGTTGCCGCCCCAACTGGAGCCGGTGACATAGATGTTGCCCAGACCATCCACAGCCAGGGCCTGGCCGCCCTCATCATCGGCATTCAGGCCGTCGTACCTCGAAACCCAAGCCTCAGTGACCGTGTTATTGCCAGGAACGGGGATCAGTGGGCCGCAGCTAATGATCGCTATTCCGAGGGCTAAGGGGAATAGGACAAGCGCTAGGATAACCCAACGTTTACGCACGTTTAGTGACTCTGTTGGCATTGCACAATGTAAAATGGGCAAATATCCCGGATGGGGGAGCTCATGCCCTATAGATGCTACCAGCTAGATGCTATCAGCGCTGGCCGAAGCTGTCAATAGCTCGAACCACTGCCCCAAAATGCGATTGCTCTGAGGGGGAGGGTTTTGGGTGTCATTGCGAGCCGAAGCCCTCCTTCCGCTGAAGGACTGAACGAAGTGAAGGGGAAGGGGCAGCGAAGCAATCCCGCAGTCCCACCTCTCCTGCGTTGCCAGGGCGTTCCACGGAACGCCCCTACACCCCACTCTACCGCTAGGCACAGTTGGGCCCTACCCATAATTTTCAGGCAGGCTCCTGGAGCTTCTCGCTATGTATCTTTGACTCATCGAACTCGCTGTCCGAATGCTCTGGAAGCTCTTCCGCAGGATAGCCGATTGGCATTATGCATTGAACCCTGTATCTGTCGGGGATTCCCAATAATCCCTTCACGTAGTCCTCCGCGTCACCATGAGGGCCCTTTGCATCTGCCACCTGAACAAAACAGCTCGCAAGCCCCTGATTGACCGCCTCAAGATGTATGTGCTCAGCGCATATCGATGCGTCCTCTTTGAATCTCCTCCCCGCATCCGTGTCGTAGCAGACTGCTATGGCGACTGGCGCGTCCCTGACGAAGAGGGCATAGGGAGTGGCATCGGAGAGCGCTCCTCTGGTCTCATCGTTTCGGATAACTATGAATTCCCATGCCCTTCCCCCACGGGATGAGGGAGCGAACATGGCTGACTTCAGCACCTCTCTTAGCTTTTCATCTTCAACATCCTTGGCTAGATATGACCTTATGCTCCTTCGTTCTCTGATCACCTTCAGCATACTGCGCCTCCTCTTTCCTCAAGAATGGGGAAGTGGTCCATGTTGCGAGTCCTGTCCTCAGAAGTTTGCCTCGAGTTCACCCTTCGCCTATAATTGCACCGACTGTTCTGATTGATAGGCATGAGAATGATTACCACTGAGGATATCACGAGGGAGCGGTAATGGGCAAGCAGACGCTTGGCTTCAACAAGGCCCTGGGTGATATGGCGGAGGCTCTCAACTCGGATATGACCGCCAGCGAGAAGCTTCACCGTCTGGTAAGAGTTGCGGCACGGGCCCTGGGGGTGCGGGGTTGCTCCTTGGTGCTGCTCGATGCGCAGAAGAGGCGGCTCTTCCATGCTGCGTCGCAAGGCCTCAGCGAACGCTATCTGAGAAAGGGATTCCTTGAAGCGGAGAAGAGCCTCACCGAGGTTTTGGCAGGCAGGGCTGTTACTATACTCGATGTGACGACCGATCCCCGCGTGCAGTTCCAGGAGTTGGCGCGGCAGGAAGGAATCGTATCGATCTTGGGTGTCCCCGTCAGGATAAAGGGAGAGGTGGTGGGCACACTTCGCGCCTACAGCCGCCCTCAACGCGAGTTCACCGCGGCGGAAGAGCAGTTCTTCATCAGTGCAGCAAACCTTGTTGGAGTTGTTCTGGAATCAGGCCGCTCCAATGGAAGAGAAGGGCAATCGACGGAAGTCAATGGTGAACCTTCGTCGCAGCTCACTCCTCTTACGTCGCAGGTCAAGCCATTCACGTTTGCCCATCCCAGCGAGGAGGAGTTTGTACGGCTCCTCGACTTCTACCAGATTGAGTGGATTTACGAGCCTCGCTCCTTCATATTGCGATGGGAGGGAAAGGCGGAGGAGAGGTTCACCCCCGATTTCTACCTGCCTGCTCTGGATCTCTACGTAGAGATGACCACCCTGAAGCCCGGTCTCACGACGGAGAAGAATCGCAAGGTGCGTCGCCTGCGGGAACTCTATCCGGAGGTCAATATTAGACTCCTTGCCCGTCGGGATTATGGTCGCCTTCTGGCCAAGTATGGGCACGGGCCCCTGGCCGGGGAGAAGACCCACGGAGTGGGGCGGGTACTATTGAGCGCCTCCAGAATCCAGAATAGGGTGATTCGGCTGGCCAAGGAGATCTCGCAGGACTACGAAGGGGGCCACCCTGTGCTGGTGGGGGTGCTGCGAGGAGTATTCTGCTTCATGGCAGACTTGATGCGCTATCTTGCTATACCGGCTGACGTGGACTTCATGGCCCTTTCATACTATGGGGGCGAGAGCGGAGAAGCGGTGCGTGTCACTACGGATGTCGGCATGAATCTGGAGGGACGCCACATACTTCTGGTAGAAGACATCGTGGATACGGGGATGACGTTGAGTTTCGTGCTGAGCCACCTGAAGTCATTCCGGCCGGCAAGCCTGCGGGTTTGCACGCTCCTGGATAAAAAGGCGCGACGTTTGGCGGATGTTCAGTTGGACTATGTAGGCTTTGAGGTCCCTGATGAGTTCCTGGTAGGCTACGGTCTTGACTACCAAGAAGAGTACCGGAACCTGCCCTTTATCGCTCTGATGGAAGAAGGAAAGACCCAACCCCAGGCGCAAGACACAAAAATGGGCCCCGAGTAACCTCCCCAGCCTCACCAGCCCTGCCTGCCCCCCGGTCCCTTTGGTTTCCTACTCGTTCCCTTACTTGCAGGCTGGACTCTTCTTGCTGGTTCACCTACTCGAGGCTACCACAAAATATAGCACGTTTCTGTGCCTTTGTCAATTGTCGCATTCGATTACGCGCCCCTTCTTCAGGGCTCGAATTAAGAAGAGGTTACAAAGGGCTTATAAGTTGATTACAGCTTGGGTTTTTGGGCTTGTGGGGTGTCTCACATTGGCTTGAAATTGGCGTATAATTCCTTTCGTTATTGAGACGGGCAGCGGATATCTCCAGTGGTTGCGCATGTGAAAGGACATTAGAGCACAAGCCGTCTCTGAGCTGGACATCGTTAGTGAGACAAAAGTCACTTACAGATGCCGCTGCCGAGAGTAGACTGACGCCAGGAAAGCGAAAGAGTGCTAATTGAAGGGAGACGAAAGGGGGCGATGTGGAGATGTGGAAACTCAAGGGCTGTCCGAAATGCAACGGGGACATCTTCCTCGAAAAAGATGTTAGCGGGTGGTATGAGCGTTGCCTGCAATGCGGCTACAACCGGGACATGCTATCTGTAGTTGAGGTCAGGGAGCTCTCATCTGGCAAGAAGAAAGAGCTTGTCCTGCAAAGATGATAGCTTTTATGTCGTTGCGTGTCTTGGCAACTGTAGGGTGGGTGGAGTGACAACGGAAGCCTTCGATCCCGAATGGGCTGGGATAAAGGCAATTGACCGGAACGGCTTGGAATGACCGGTGGGTTTCCCTGCGCCACACTCATCCTACCGATGCTTATCTTGCGCGCAGGAATTCTTCCACGGTCATGCCGATATCCTTGGTGATTCTACGCAACAAGACTGGAGAGAGGTCTCTTCCTTGGTGGAAAGGCACAGTAGTGCGTCTACCGTCTGGATGGCGATATTGTTTATGGGAGCCACGTTGACGCACTTGCGCAAATCCTAACGCGGTCAATATCGAGGCAACCTCACTCGCTTTAAGGACTGGGACTTTGCCCATACTCAGGCAACCACCACGTTTTGAATCCCAACAAACTCCGCCTCAAGATCAGGCTCACCGCCTTCAAGGAGCATTTCGACAACCTCGCAAAGATTACGGTTTAGCTCGTCCAGGGTTCCCCCTTGGGAGTGGGCTCCAGGGAAACCAGGCACGTAGCCTACGAATATTCCTGTATCAGGGCACCTTTCTATGACTGCTGTAAACGTTTTCATCAATAATTACCCTCCGCAAATCTGCTATAGAATTATTATACACCTAAAGACCAAACTTACTCGCGACTGAAAGCGGAGTCGGCTGCAGCCCATGGTTTGGGAGTTGTGAATTATTACCTATATTGGGATTCTCCTCGTCCAATTCCCATCTCAGGGGATTGTTCTCTAGGTATTCCTTGGTCTGGGCCAAATCGCTTTCATTTCGAATTACATGTTCATAATAGCTGCGTTGCCATACACGATCCCCTGGAGTATGGCGGATTCGATTAATCGATTTGGTTGTTTGATACTTGAAATATGCGACGATTCGGCCCAATGTAGGTCTTCGTAGGGGCACGGTTTCCGTGCCCTTTCCATTGGGTGGGGTTTCCCCGCCCCTACGATCGTCGGTCAATGCAATAATCCCGTGGATATGGTTTGGCATGACAACTAACCCGTCTATTTCCACATTCGCAAAATGACCTGGTATGTCCTCCCAGTTTTCATTCGCAATGTTGCCGTATTGGCTTAGCTGCATCTCACCGTTTACCACTTCGCCCAAAATACATGCCCTGTTATGTGTGCATATGGTTATGAAATACGCACCTGGCTGGGAGTAATCATAATCCTTCAATCGCATGGAGCGGCGGTGATGCTTGTCTGGGTTGGACGTCATTGTTTCATCCGACGTAGGGGCGAGGTTACCTCGCCCCTACCGCGTTGTTTTGGAGGGCCAGCGAGAAGCTTGACAAGCCGCTTCGCATCGCCTATAAATGGCACAAATGAGAATATGCCTCCTAACCTACAGGGGCAATATGTATTGCGGCGGGCAGGGGGTTTATGTCTACTATCTGTCCAAGGCGCTCCAAGAGCTGGGTCACGAAGTTCACGTGATTGCGGGCCCGCCTTACCCCACACCTCCTGAAGGGGTGAAGCTACATAAGCTCGAAGCGCTCAATCTGTACGAGACAAACGGCTTCTCTTCGCTGTCGAGCCCCCTCCGTATGTTCACCCCCATCAATCTCTACGAAGCCGCAGCCGTGCATATCGGGTTCTTCCCCGACATATTCACCTTCAGCATGAGGGCATACCTGAAGTTGCGTGAGCTCATGACTCAGAAGAGGTTCGACATTATCCACGATAACCAGACGCTGGGCTATGGCCTGCTTCTGGCAAAGAGCCTGGGGGTGCCGATCGTCGCCACGATACATCACCCGATCACCGTTGATCTGGCGGCCTCGCTGGCCGAGTCCGAGACCTGGCGGCGCAGGCTGAGGTGGACCATGTTTTATTCCTTCCTCATCATGCAGGGCGTGGTGAGCAGGAGGATGGACCGGGTGGTGACGGTATCTAAGGCGTCGGCAGGGGACACAGTCCGCGCCTTCAAGCTTCGCGAGGACAGGGTGAGGATAGTTCACAACGGTATCGATACCAGTATTTTCGGGAGACTCGATAACGTTGAGAAAGAGCCCAACAGCCTGGTGATAGTGGGCAAGGCTCAGGACAAGAACAAGGGCGTTCCCTACCTGTTGAAAGCGGTGCGACTACTAAAGGGCGACGTTGATGTGAAGGTAAGCGTCGTCGGCAACCAAGTCCCCGGGGATGGGTACGGCACTAAGCTAGTCCAGGAACTGGGGATCGCCGACAGGGTCACTTTCACTGGTTCCCTGGGCACAGATGAGCTGGTCAGGCTCTACTCCTCGACAGAGATTGCGGTTACCGCTTCTCTTTATGAAGGCTTTGGACTGCCCGCAGCCGAAGCGATGGCGTGCGGCACCCCTGTTATAGCCACTAGAGCGGGAGCACTACCCGAGATAGTCGGAGGGGATGGGGCCGGGATGCTGGTTCCTCCGGCAGACCCCCCTGCACTGGCGGCAGCGATAAAGCACCTTCTTTCAGATGAGCCCCTCAGGCGGAGGATGGGAGAGGCGGCCAGAAAGAGGATCGAGGAGTCCTTTAGCTGGGATGTTGCGGCCAGAGAGACCCTGAAAGTCTACGAGGAGGTCTTGTAGCTCCAATGTCCCTCCCTCTGGCACAAGGCCTCCCGATCATTGGAAAAACCCAGGGAGCGGAGCTTTGGATTTGGCAGTGTCTCCTGATTCCGTGGTAGAATATCCCACGTTAGGCATTCAACCAGGCCTGCGGAGAACCGACGTAACTATCGAGAGACTGGGGGAGTAGCACATGCACATTGTTTGTTGTGTCAAGCAGGTCCCTGACACAACCCAGGTGAAGATCGATCCGGAGACCAATACGTTGATCCGTTCCGGTGTCGAATCAATTTGTAATCCGTATGATCTGGTTGCTGCCGAAGTCGCGGTGCAACTCACTGAGAGATATGGGGGGAAGGTGACTGTTATCTCCATGGGGCCACCTCAGGCTGAATCAGCCCTGCGGGAATGCCTGGCTCTGGGGGCTAAGGAAGCTATTCTACTCTCAGACAGAGCCTTTGCCGGCGCCGATACGCTGGCCACCAGCTACACTCTGTCTCAGACCATATCCAGAATCGCCGCCGTCAATCCGGTCCACCTCGTTATCTGTGGTAAGCAAGCGATTGATGGTGATACCGCTCAGACAGGCCCCGGTATTGCTACTCGGCTGGGATACTCCCAATTCACCTATGTCTCTGAGGTTGTTTCTGTGGATGTGGAGAACAACACCATTAAAGTCAAGCGAGAGATCGAGGGCGGCAGCGAACTAATTGAGGGCACCCTTCCGGCATTGCTCACTGTTGAACTGGGGCTGGGTATCCCCCGATATGCGTCTCTGCCCGAGTTGGCTCGTGCCTTGAGGCAGGACATAGAGGTTTGGGGAGCGGGTGAGATAGGTGCTTTGCCCGAACGGCTAGGGCTCCGGGGTTCCCCCACATCAGTCCATAGAATATTCGCTCCGCCTGTACGAGAAGGGGGGCGCGTCTTCGACAGCACGGAGAACACTGAGCGTGCCATCGAAGACTTTGTTGAGGTCTTCTTTGAAAAGGAGTCGCCACTGCTGGAACATCTGTTGAGCCAAGATAAAGGATAGTCATGCCCAAGAACAGTAAAGGCAGAGAAATCGCCGAGATCATTCCCGAAAAGTGCATCGGCTGCCAGCTTTGTGTCGGGGAGTGTCCTGTCGGTGCCATAGTTATGGAAGATGGCGTGGCCAAGATCGATCCCGAGGCGTGCATTGGGTGTGGAAGGTGTTTTGATGTCTGCCCCGCGGACGCGATCATCTTTGAGAAACCGAGAAAGAAACGGATGACCGGCGTTGGGCAGGCACCTGTTCCGGTTGACGAATACAAGGGTGTGGCCGTGTTTATTGAGATTAGGGAGGGCAAAGGAGCCGAAGTCTCGTGGGAGTTGGTGGGGAAAGCCAGAGAGCTCGCTGGAAAGCTGAACACGCAGGTGCTCGGATTCATCCTGGGGACGGACATAAAGCCCGTAGGGGAGGAGGCGATCGCCTACGGGTGCGATGTTGTATATATGATTGATGCCCCCCTGCTTAAGGCATACTTGCCAAAGGTGTATGGCAATGCCCTGGTTCATTTGCTGGAGCAAGTCAAGCCTGAAATACTGCTCCTGGGGGCGACTCCCCTGGGGAGGGATCTGGCAAGTGTGAGCGCGACTCGGTGCGAAACGGGGCTGACCGCAGACTGCACTGGGCTGGATATAGATCTGCAAGGACGCCTATTATTGATGACTCGCCCTACCTTTGGCGGCAACATTATGGCTACTATTCTTTGTCGAAACCACCGGCCTCAGATGAGCACAGTAAGGCCCAGAGTCATGAAGTTGCCGGAAAAAGACGGAAGTCGCAGAGGAGAGATTCATACCCTTGACTTTGCGGCTCCTGAAGATAACCTGCCGCGTATCATCGATTTCATCGCTACACCTGTTGAAGCAGATGCCGAGGATATAACCAGTGCTCCGGTTCTGGTGGTGGTGGGTAAAGGCGCCTGCGATACGAGACATCTCCCGATGTTTCGGGAACTCGCTGATCTCATGGGAGGAGCTGTGGCCTGCTCGCGGCCCGTCGTGCAGGCGGGGCTGCTTCCCTACGAGCGGCAGGTGGGGCAGACAGGCAAGACCGTGGCTCCCAAGATATATATCGGCATAGCGGTATCTGGGGCAGTACAGCATCTGGTAGGCATGCAGAGTTCAGATAAGATAATCGCCATCAATACCGATCGCAATGCCCCTCTCGTTCGCATAGCCGACTATGCTCTCATTGGCGATTACACAGAGATGGTGCCCAGGCTGATCAAAGGAATTGAAGCCAGAATCCAGAGCTTCGAGGGTAAGGCGAGCAAACGATGAAAGAAACCTTTGATGTAGCTATTGTAGGAGCAGGCCCCGCTGGTGTCTCCGCTGCCTGTATACTGGCCGATGCCGGAATAAAAACGATTGTTTTTGAGCGGGGGGAGTACCCTGGGGCGAAAAACATGTCCGGAGGGGTCGTCTATGGCCATGACCTGGCCCAGATAATCCCCGACTATGTCGATCACAAGTGCCCCATCGAGAGGAACATTATAGAATCCAGGATATGGTATTTGTCCAAAGAAGGGGGTTATAGCTTTGGCTACCGGGACAGCATTTTTGCTGCCGAGAGAAAACACAATGCGTTCACCGTGTTGAGAGCTAAATTCGACCGCTGGTACGCAGAGCAGGCTCGTAAGAAGGGCGCTCTGATAGTCCCCTCCACAGTGGCTGTTGATCTATTGCGAAATGATAAAGGTGGTGTGGTGGGGGTGGTTACTGGTAGAGAAGACGGAGAGGTTCGGGCCAAAGTTACTCTTCTGGCTGATGGAATCAATTCCCCGTTGGCGGCTCGCGCCGGCTTCCGCGTTGAACCCAAGCCGGAGGAAGTGGCCCTGGCTGTCAAGGAAGTCATTGAGCTCCCCAGTGAGGTCATCGAACAGCGATTTGGCGTCTCCAACGGGGATGGGGTTACCATCGAGATACTAGGGGAGATCACCGGCGGCATGGACGGGATAGCTACTGTGTATACAAACCGCAACTCCCTTTCGCTAGCCATTGGCGCCAACCTCGCCGATTTTGCCACCAGCAAACTCAGACCCTATGAGCTACTGGAGGCTTTCAAGCAGCATCCCTTGGTCGTTCCTCTTATCTCCGGAGGACAGCCACGAGAATACATCGCTCACTGGCTCCCTGAAGGCGGTTACGACACTATCCCCGCCCTTTATGGCGACGGTTATCTCATCGCCGGGGACTCAGCGATGATGTTTAATGCTATGCACCGGGAAGGAAGTAATCTGGCTATGGCGTCAGGCAGGATGGCTGCCGAGGCCATTATCGAGGCAATTGGCCGGGGTGACTGCTCCAGGAAGGGTTTGGCCAATTATGGAAAGAGACTGGCCGAGTCGTACGTCCTCAAAGACCTGAAGAAATACCGAAGGTTCGGGAGGTTTAGATACCGCCATAAGGAGATATTCAACGAGATCCCCGCTCTGGCCTCCCTCGCCGGTCGAGAGATGCTCACTGTGAACGGGGTCAGCAAGAAGCAGAAACAGAAGATGATAGTCAAGGAAGTCCGCAGGAAAATGTCGATCCTCAGGATAGCTCGACTTCTCTGGCACAGTTGGAGGGCGGTAAGATGAGCCTGAAGATAGAGGACAAGCTGTTCTTAGATCGCTTTCGGATAGATGAGGAAAGCCATCTCAGGATAATCGATATGGAAAAATGTCTCAGGGAATGCGAGCAACGGCCCTGCCTTTACCTCTGCCCGGCAAATGTCTATCGGCTTGAGACGGACCGCATAAGCGTAAACTACGAGGGATGCCTGGAATGTGGCTCGTGCCGGATCGGGTGCCCGTATTTGAACATAGAGTGGCGTTTCCCCAAAGGTGGCTATGGAGTAAGTCATAAGTTTGGCTAGGAGGGCATCCGAAAGCTCAGCAAACCGGGGGCAGCCTGGAGCATCCGCTCCAATCTACCCATGATTCTCAAACGGGTCCCTAGCGTTCAAATGTGAGGAATGGCATGATGTTGGAAATAAGGGAGATCAGGATAGACAGAATTTGTCCCAACTGCTGCATGGTATACGAGGAGGACATCATTGTTCGAATGTGCGATGATATCAAGTCTCGCGGGCTGCAAGAGCCCATCGTGATAGAACTGGTTGAATACTGGTTCAGAATCGTCGACGGCGAGAAACGGTGGAGAGCCTGCAAGAGAATCGGCCTGAATACAATCAAAGCAGTAGTTCTGGAGGTTTCTTTGTAAGCCGGGTCCCCTGGCATCTGGGTGCGCTCCTCCATTTCCCCTCATATCCTGCGCCGGTAAAGGCGCGACTCGGCGTTTCTTTCCGGTACTTGACCCGATCCTCTGTCTAATCGACGTGCGAGACCGTTTACTAACGTTGGCTGCTCCCACCCACGGGGGCTTA
>QIGA01000249.1 GCA_003229915.1 Chloroflexota bacterium | reverse complement strand
GGTATTTTCAGGATGATTCCAATGGGACAATGGTCGGAGCCCATCACTTCGGGCATGATGAACGCCTTTGAAACCGATGGCAGCAGGTTCTCCGTGACAAAGAGGTAGTCGATTCTCCAGCCGACGTTTCTCTCTCTCGCCCCCGATTTCAAGTCCCACCATGTGTACTGGTGTGGTTCCTTGTTGAAATGGCGAAAGGTATCGACAAAACCATGGGCAATGAACCTGTCGATCCATTCCCTTTCCATAGGTAAAAACCCCGAGACCTTTTCGTTCCCCTTCGGCCTGGCCAAATCTATCTCTTTGTGGGCAGTATTGTAATCGCCGCACACGATGAGTTTCTCGCCCTTCGTTCTCAAAGGTTCAACGAACTGAAGGAAGTCTTCATAGAAATCCATCTTGTATCTCAGTCTATCTGCGTCTTTCTTGCCGTTGGGGAAATACACATTGAATAGAGTGAACTCAGGGTATTCCGTGATTATGACTCTCCCCTCGATGTCGTATCTCTCGATACCGAAGCCACTCTTGACGCTCAGGGGCTCCTCTTTGGTGAAAGTGGCAACCCCGGAATAGCCCTTTGCCTCCTCCGGGTAGTTCCAGTATGTATGATAGCCGTGCGGTTCTCGCAGGCCCTCCTCAAGCTGCTCGGGATGAGCCTTCGTTTCTTGAAGACAGAGGATGTCTGGGGCTTCCTTAGCCAGCCATTCCAGGAAGCCTTTCCTGCTTGCCGCCCTGACTCCGTTGACGTTCCAACACAGTATCTTGATCTCTGGCATGGCAGCTCATCCGTTCTGGGTCGCGCGGTTTACAGTAGCTCGGAGAATCTCTCGAGGTGCATCCCTGCCTGCTTCAAAATAGAGCGCAATGTTTTCAAAGCAAGCTCTCGACGATGATAAGGTATTGTAACTCTTCGACCTGTTTCAGCATCCTTAAGAATATAGTGGCTACCACGAATGCGATGTATGGTGAACCCCGCTCTCAGTAGTGCCTCAACAGTTTGCTTGCCACTAACTCGTGGAAGCTTCAAACTGCAACCTCTACGACAGCTTCTTCAGTAGTTTCCTCACTAGGTATTGGCTCACCATCTGCATGAAGGCTTTCTATATAGAGTTCCACGGATTCCTTAATGTTTCTCAGTGCTTCCTCCTTGGTATCACCCTCACTGATGCATCCAGGCAACAAAGGAACTGTTACTGTATATCCGCCCAGTTCATTGGGCTCAAGAATCACCCGAAACTTTCGCAACATAGCCTCCTCCTCAAAGTAGCTGAACGCTTTCTTTAATTGTGTCCTTGCGTGGGATTATATCATAACAGCAGCAGATGAACTGGAGCCTACAGATACTCCTTCACCCTCTCCGCCAGCGCTCTGGTTATCCCCGGCACTGTGGCGAGCTCTTCGATGGAGGCCTCTTTGACCCCTCTAGTGGAACCGAACTGCTTTATCAAAGCACGTCTGCGTTTGGGGCCGATGCCAGGCACTTCGAGAGTTGAAGTCATGGTACTCTTCCGACGCACTTTCAGATGATATGACAAAGCGAAACGGTGTGCCTCGTCGCGAATTCGCTGCAGCAAATAGAGCGCCTGTGAATTGCGTGGCAGTATGAGGGGCTCAGTCACATCTGGCAAGAACATCTCTTCGTTTCTCTTGGCAATAGCGGCAAGAGGGAGGAAGCTGATCCCAAGTTCCTGAAAAACTTCCATAGCTGAGGTTAGATGACCTCTCCCGCCATCGATCAGAACTAGGTCCGGCCTCACTGCCCACGAGCTGTCGTCTTGAGAGGCTATCTGTTTGAAGCGCCGCCTGAGCACCTCTTGTATCATGGCATAGTCATCGATACCTGTGACGCTCTTTATCTTAAAGCGACGGTAGTTTGAGGGCTTGGGTCTGCCATTCTCAAAAACCACCATGCTGCCTACGGCAGAGGTGCCTCTGATGTCAGAGATGTCGTAGCACTCCACCCTCCGGGGAAGTCCTGGTAGGCGAAGCTGTCCCTCGAGCTCCTTGAGTGCGGCGGCTGTTTTCCCAGTGTCGGCCAGCCACTTGGCCCGCATCTGCTCAAGCGCTTGAGCGGCGTTCTCGGCCACCATGTTCACCAGTTTTCTCTTCCCCCCACGTTGTGGCACTTTGAGACTGACTTTGCGTCCTCGTTTGTCCTCAAGCCAGGCGCGGATGACCGAGATATCCTGAGGCTCGGTCTGGAGCAGTATTCGGGGAGGGATATAGGGTGCCGAGTCATAGAACTGCTTGATAAAGCTGGCCATGATGTAGCCTGGCTTCTCGTCCAAGGTCCCCTCCAGGGCGAAGTTCTCCTTCCCAACAAGCTTGCCCCCGCGAACGAAGAATATCTGCACGCAGGCCTCGTTTCTTTCCCTGGCAAAGGCGATCACGTCCTCATCATCCTTGGTGGTAGAGGTGACCTTCTGTCTCTCGGTGACACTCTCCACCGCGTAAAGCTGGTCACGCAAGTGGATAGCCTTCTCGAACTCCAGAGCGTCGGCGGCCTCATTCATCTTGTGGCGCAGTTCGTGGATTACAACATCCTGTTTTCCTTCGAGGAAGAAAATGACCTGATTTATAATACCGCGATATTCCTCTGTGGTTATCTCGCCGCTGCATGCCCCGACACAGCGATGTATGTAGAAATCGAAACAAGGGCGGGGCTTTCTGCCTGTGATAATCGATCTAGGAGAGCAGAATCGAAAGAGCTGCTTTAAGAGGTCGAGGGTTCTGCGTACTGATTTGGCGCTGGCGAAAGGGCCAAAGTAGCGCCCGCCATCGTCCTCGAAGCGCCTTGTTAGGAATACGCGGGGCCATTCCTCATTCAGACTAACTTTGATGTAAGGGTAGCTCTTGTCATCCTTGAGCCTTACGTTATGGCGAGGACGGTGCTTCTTGATCAGGTTGCATTCCAGAATCAGCGCTTCCTGTTCGGAATCAGTGACGATGAAGTCAAGGTCGCGCGCGCGGGCTACTATCTTTTGAAGCTTGGGCGCAGATGTATGTGGAGTGCCAAAGTAGGACCTGACCCGGTGGCGTAGACTGGCTGCCTTGCCTACGTAGAGGACCTTTCCGGTGCCATCCTTAAAGAGATAAACTCCGGGCTTTGCCGGCAGCGCCTTGAGCTGTTCCTCGAAGCGACCCCGTTCCACTTAGGTGTTTCACCTACCCCTCGTGCTTGCCCTCGGAAATCCGAGTCACATTGATGACGCCAGACACGCCTTCCAGCTTGGAGAACAGCCGGCCCAGCTGTCCGACATTGCTAATATCCATGGTCAGGAAAATGGAGAGCTTGTCATCCCCTTGTTCGTCCAGCGAAGCTGCGGCTATATTTATCCTCTCGTCTGATACGAGAGAGGTAACGTCTCGCAGCAATCCTACCCTGTCCCAGGCCTCAACTCGAATAGTGAGTGGGAAAGAAAGCCCTGACTTCCCCCATGACACCTTGACAAGTCTTTCCTTCTCGTCTTCATTCAGGACGTTGAGGCAGTCCTTACGATGGATAGTCACCCCGCGAGAACGGGTAACGAAGCCGATAATATCGTCCCCCGGCACAGGCTGACAACAAGGGGCAAGGTGGGTCAACAAATCGCCCGCGCCTAGAACCGTGACTGCTGATGTCGTTTCAACCCTAGACGGGGCTGCTGTGGATGTGACCAGTAGCGGTGTTTGAGGCTGCTCCTCCGGGATGGCGATCTTCGCAGCGATTAGATGAGGGCTGATGTCGCCACAGCCGATAGCAGCCAGGAAATCATCCACGCCATCATATTTAAAGAGATTGGCAATCCTCTCCCGGTCAGCAAAGCTTAACCCCAGGCGGCGGAGTTCCTTTTCCAGAATCGCTCTGCCTCGTTCGACATTCTCTGCTTTCTCCTGACGGCGAAACCACTGTCTGATCTTTTCCCGAGCATGATGAGTCTTAACGTAACCCAGGTTGATATTAAGCCAGTCAAGGCTTGGCCCGCGATCCGCCTTGGTGGCCTTGATCTCAACGGTGTCACCATTGCGGAGCTGATAGTCCAATGAAACCATTCTGCCGTTTACTTTAGCGCCTATGCAGCGATGCCCTACATTGGTATGAATACGGTAGGCGAAATCGAGAGGTGTTGCGCCTCTGGGTAGTTCTTTAATCTCGCCCTTGGGGGTATAAACGAAAACCTGATCTCGAAAGATATCGGTCTTTATTGATTCGATGAACGCTGTGCCGCTCAGAACACGCTGCCACTCCATAAGCTGTCTGAGCCAGGTTATTTTCTCCTCGAACCCGATATCCTTCTTTGCCCCTTCCTTATACCTCCAATGGGCCGCTACCCCATATTCCGCTATACGGTGCATGCGATGTGTGCGAATCTGAACCTCCAGCGGCCTGGCATCAAGGCACATGACTGTGGTGTGTAGTCCTTTATACCTGTTCTCCTTGGGGTTGGCGATGAAATCATCGAACTGCCCGGGTATCGGACGCCAAAGGCAGTGGACAATCCCCAGGGCGCTATAGCAGTCACGCTCATTGTCTACAAACACGCGGAGAGCCAGTAAATCATGGATGTCACTGAACTCCTTACCCTGGGCTGCATATCTCTCTATCTTGGTGTGTACGCTATAGATGCTCTTTGGTCTCCCGGTGACTTCCGCCTTTATACCTGCTTTCTCAAGATCGTCACTGAGGATTCGGCTCACACGGGCTACGTAGCGCTCCCTGGTTACTCTTCGAGCGGCGATCAGTTTAGCGATCTGGCGATAGTTATCTGGCTGCAGATAGCGAAATGCCAGATCCTCCAATTGCCACTTTATCTGCCAGATTCCCAGGCGGTGGGCCAGAGGAGCATAGATCTCCATTGTCTCCCTGGCTATCCTTTGCTGTTTCTCCTGTGGCAGTGGCTTCAGGGTGCGCATGTTATGCAACCTGTCGGCCAATTTGATGAGGACAACTCGGATGTCTTCGGCTGTGACCACGAACATTTTGCGCAGGCTTTCTACCTGGGCTTCGCTTTCGATAGCCCCTTTGAATTCACCATCTTGAATCTGGAACGATATCTTGTCCAGTCGAGTCATTCCCTCGACTAACCTGCTTACCTCAGGCCCGAAGCGGCTCTCGATATCTATGAAGGAAACCCCGCAGTCTTCAGAGACATCATGGAGTAAGGCAGCGGCAATGGATACCTCGTCAAGGTGAAGATCAACAACGATCATCGCTGTCTCCAGAGGGTGTGAGATAAACGGATCCCCTGTGAGGCGACGTTGGTTGCCGTGAGCCTCCAGCGCAAAGCTATATGCCTCTTCGACCAAAGCCAACTTATCTTCGGGAAGATACTCTTTCACCTTGTCAGTCAGGGCTTTTATATCCATAGAGTGGCCTTCAACTGTGTCTCTACTCAACAGTATATTGCAGGGGTGTCTAGGATGCAATCTCCTTTACAAACAACTCTCGATACTGTATTCTGCTAGACGACTGAAGCTTGATGCTGCGAGTAAAGGGGGAATTCGCTTGTACCGTGCACCACGCGGCACTTCGGATATTCTGCCCCGGGAGCAGGGATACTGGAGCTACATAAGGCAGAAGGCAGCTGCTATCTGTGAGCTCTACAGCTACCAGCGTATAGATACGCCCACTTTTGAGGACGCTGGCCTTTTCGTACGTAGCATCGGCGAGGAGACCGACATTGTGGAGAAGGAGATGTATACGCTTGAGGATCGGAGTGGGGATAAGCTGACCCTGCGCCCCGAGGGGACTGCCTCAGTATGCCGTGCCTATGTGGAGCACGGAATGCACACCCTCCCCCAGCCGGTGAGGCTCTACTATGATGCTGCTATCTTCAGATATGAACGCCCCCAGGCAGGAAGATACCGAGAGCATCATCAGTTTGGGGTCGAGGCGCTGGGGGAGATCGATCCCGCCCTGGATGCCGAGATTATCGATATAGCCTGGCAGTTTTATGTAAACCTGGGGCTTGATGGGCTCATCCTCAATTTGAACAGCATCGGATGCAATGTCTGCCGCCCCGCGTATCTCGATACCCTGAGAGGCTATTATGCACAGCATCTCTCGATGCTGTGCCCTGATTGTCAGCGGCGACTGGCTAGAAATCCTCTGCGCCTGCTGGACTGCAAAAAGGCTTCCTGCATTCCACTGGCCGACCAGGCACCGAGAAGCACTGATTACCTATGTGGGGAATGTGCCGACCATTTCGATCAACTGGAAAGATACCTGGCTTTGTTGAATTTGCCCTTCATCGTCAATCACCGGCTCGTACGGGGATTAGACTACTACACCAAAACTGTATTCGAGATAGCTCCGGAAGGCGAAGTGGTGGCTCAGGCGACCATCGGGGCAGGCGGAAGATATGACAACCTTATCGAGCAGCTTGGAGGCAAGCCAACTCCCGCGATTGGCTTCGCCACTGGAATCGAGCGCTTAGTGCTCAACTTGAAGAAGCAGAAGCGTGCTGTCCCTGAACCTGTATCGCCTTCCGTGTTCATCGCCTACTTGGGACAGGATGCCAAGGAAGAAGCGATCAAGCTGGTGTCGCTTTTGAGGAGGTCTGGGCTCAGCGTAATCTTGGCCTGCGGCGATAGGAGCCTCAAGGCACAGCTCAAGCAGGCTAACTCCACAGGCGCACGTCAAGCCGTGATCATCGGCGAGGATGAGATCAAGAGAGGGACAGTGGTGCTCAGGGACATGGACAAAGGTGAGCAACAAACTATCCAGCTAGGTGAAGTGGTCAAAGTGCTGAGCAGGTCGTAGTTTGGAGAACTTTGCGTTGAAAGCCAGCTTGCCTGTGCTATAATGAAATAAAGCTAAGAAGCTCCCCCAGATGGGGGAATTTTTGTCAGGTGTACTATGCTTGAAAGACTGGATTCTATCGAGAGACGTTATGTTGAACTGCATGAGCTTATGTCTCAGCCAGAAGTGGCTTCCGACTTTGACAAACTGCAAGAGCTGGCCCGCGAGAATGCGTCAATTGGGGAGCTAGTCGCTAAGTATAGGGAGTACAAGTCTATCGTGAAAAGCCTTGAGGAGACACAGGCGATGGTTACTCAGGGCTTGGATGAGGAGATGGCCGAGCTGGCCCGGGATGAGGTGGAAAGTCTTCAGAAGCGGCGTGATCGCTTGCTTCAGGATATCAAGGTTGCACTCACGCCTCGTGATCCTGCCGATGATAGGGATGTTATCGTGGAGATTCGGGCTGGTGCCGGGGGTGGGGAAGCGGGGCTTTTCGCTGCCGATCTCTTCAGAATGTATACTCGCTATGCCTCAGCCAAAGGCTGGGCAACGGAGATAATGAATAGCAATGAAACCGGTATCGGGGGCTTTAAGGAGATTATCTTCGAGGTTAGGGGGAAAGGGGTATACAGCAGGTTGAAATATGAGAGTGGAGTCCACCGCGTGCAGCGA
The DNA here is from genome assembly GCA_003229915.1 of Chloroflexota bacterium. Lineage (GTDB taxonomy): Bacteria > Chloroflexota > Dehalococcoidia > SZUA-161 > SZUA-161 > SZUA-161. The sequence continues at coordinate 5,408 of QIGA01000249.1, read as the reverse complement.
GTACCAGTCACCGAATCATCAGGTCGCATTCATACGTCAACAGCGACCGTGGCCGTTCTTCCTGCGGCAGAGGAGGTCGAGGTGGCAATTGACTCCAATGATCTGAGAGTGGATACTTTCCGTGCCAGCGGTGCTGGCGGCCAACACGTGAATAAAGTGGATTCTGCGGTGCGCATCACGCATTTGCCGACGGGCATGGTGGTCACGTGTCAGGACGAGCGTTCCCAGTTGAAGAACAGGGTCAAGGCTATGGCAGTGCTTCGCGCCCGGCTACTGGACAGCGAGCGCCAGCGTCAACTCCAGGAGGTAACCGATGCTCGTCGTTCTCAAGTAGGTACAGGTGATAGATCAGAGAAGATTCGCACTTACAATTTCCCACAGGGAAGGGTCTCTGATCATCGCATCGGCCTGACCCTACATAACTTGGAGGCAGTATTGGCAGGCGACCTGAACGAGATCATCGATGCCGTTGCCACCGCCGCTCAGGCGAAGCAAATGGGGGTGAAGGTGGGATGACGCTGGGCGAGGCACTCGCCCAAGCAGCGAAAGATCTCGCTGCCAACGGTATAGATGATGCCCGCCTCGAAGCCGAACTCCTCCTGAGACATATCCTGGGGCTTGACCGAGTTGCTTTGTACACTAGCCTTGAACAAACCGTGACCCCTGAGCAAGCTGCGGCCTTCTCCGCTCTTATCCAACGACGCATAACCCGCGAACCTGCCGCCTACATCACTGGACACAAGGAATTCTTTGGCCTGGATTTCCAGCTCGCTCGCTCCGTCCTCATACCCCGACCTGAAACTGAGCTCTTGGTGGAGAAAGCTATTGACTTGGCGGGCACCGTCTTCACTCAATCCTGTCTGATTGCGGATGTTGGCACAGGGTGTGGCGCTGTCGCTGTAGCTTTGGCCGTAAACCTGCCCCACGCTAGAATCTATGCCACCGATATCTCCAGCGCTGCCCTGGAGATATCCAGCAGTAATTGCCTTCGCCATGATGTGAGCGATAGAGTTACTCTACTTCAAGGCGATCTGCTGGGCCCTCTGCCTGAACCAGTGCACCTTATTGTGGCCAATTTGCCGTATGTAAGAAGGTCGGAGTTGGTTGAACTGAGTCCCGAAATATCGAAATTCGAGCCCCATCTGGCTCTAAGCGGTGGTGCCGATGGTCTTCGGATGATTGGAAGGCTTATGGGACAGGCAGGAAGAAACCTTCTGCCGAGCGGAGCAGTGTTGCTAGAGATAGCGCATGATCAGGGACAAGCGGTGTGTGAAATGGCACGGCGGTACTTTCCTGATAGTGAGATTGGTGTTGTAGTTGACTTCAGTGGCTTGGACAGGGTAGTAAGTATTTTAACTTGAGGGATAGCTGAATTCGGCTCTCGAGGAATCTCTAGACAATGACTTTGCCCCCGAATTTCTGGGCATAGGCTTGCACCAAGTTGAGAAAGTTATCTTCAAAAGAAGCTGAAGTGATCCCGTCCACGGTCATAAGTATCGCATCCTCTTTGTTATCTGTGTAGTAACCACGTCGAATTCCCACTTCTACGAAGCCATACTTCCTGTATAGAGCTTGAGCCACTTTGTTAGCTGCACGTACCTCAAGGGTAATGAAAAGGGCGTTCCGCTCCATAGCAAGCTTGATGACCGCAATGAGCAAATGCTCACCAACGCCCTGCTGTCGATAGGCCTCGCGCACCGCTATATTGGCAAGATGAGCCTCATCGGCCAGAAACCAGAGCGCCGCAAATCCCAGTATGAATTGCCTCGGAGCTTGGGGGGTTACCGCTCTTCCGAGCAAGCGCCCGATAACGGTTCTTATCATCTCAAGCTTTGATTCAGGAGATGGCTTATCGGAGTTCAGGGCGTCAGGATCAGTGGCCAGCCATGTTTTTTCAGATAGCTCTTCACAGGCGACAAGATAGTCAGTCGAGGTATTTACCGTCAGGTCTCGCCTGAAATTGGTGGCGGGCCAGGGCGGCGGAAAAGCCTCACGTTCGATCTTGGATACCTGAGGAATATCCCCAAGTTCCATAGGCCTGGCAAACTGTCTCACCGAATTCATCAAATCTGTGGCTTCTATGCTGCTCGGGTTTCGCCAAACATTCTACCATACTGAAGCGAGGTTTCCCCAAACTTTGCCATCTTTTCCTCAGGTAAGGAAGGAATGCGTGTTGACACGATAGTTGAGCCAAATCGATTTGGTCCCCCAAAGGTCTAGGCTGCCTATGTATTTTTGAAGCTGGCTCAGATTGGTGACAGATATGCCAAAACCTTGACAAAGAAGTTGCTAACTGGCATACTGAAGCTTGGGCAGCCGCCGTGTGGTCGGCGGTTGACAAGGTTAAGACTGGCTGTGAAACCGCAAATGTTACTCCTTGTGCGTGCTCACAGGGCAAATAGTATCCAAGCCCCCCCCAACCTCATAGATTCCCCAAGCGTCGTACTGCTCGATTCAGAACAGCGGGTGCCTGAAGGGCTGTTTGAAGAAGCCAGACAGAGTTGCCTTGCGGGTTCGACGATCAACTCCACAATGCTATGCCCCCAGTATTATGTACGCCCTGACGGCAGCAAAGGCACCGAAACTGATGGTGCTTGCCCGAGATGTTTCCAAGGATGACTCTGCGATGGAACTAACGAGAAGTCAGGCACAGAAAGGAGACGCCTGATGGCAACGGTTTTCGATCGTCTTCAGGAATTGAGGCCGAGGGAAGAAAAGGAGAAGGCAGCAGGTGGCCCGAAACAGGTTGAGAAACAGCATCAGGCTGGCAAGCTCACAGCGAGAGAAAGGCTCGGTCTGCTGTTTGATCCCGGAAGTTTCTGTGAGCTGGATATGTTTGTTCGCCATCGCTGCAGCGACTTCGACATGCAGAATACCTTCATCGCTTGTGAAGGGGTAGTCACCGGCTATGGTACAGTGAATGGTCGGCCAGTGTGCGCCTATTCCCAGGATTTCACCTCTAGGGGAGGGAGCTTGGGGGAGATGCACGCAAAAAAGATATGCAAAGTCATGGACTTGGCTATGCGCATGGGGGTTCCATTTGTTGGCCTCAATGATTCGGGCGGCGCTCGTATTCAAGAAGGTGTCGACGCCCTTTCCGGATATGGCAGCATATTCTTCCGTAACTCATGTGCCTCGGGTGTAATCCCTCAGATCTCGGCGATAATGGGGCCTACTGCAGGCGGAGCGGTATATTCGCCCGCAATGACAGACTGGCTTTTTATGGTGGACAAGACCAGCTATATGTTTATCACGGGCCCGGATGTTATCAAGACTGTAAGTGGTGAGGAGATAGATTTCGAAAACCTGGGTGGCGCTATGGTGCATAACACCAAGAGCGGGGTAGCCCATTTCGCCTGCGAGGGCGACGCCCAGGCCATCGAGATGATTAAGGAACTGCTGAGCTACCTGCCGTCGAATAATATGGAGGACCCTCCGATCCTCGACTCTGAAGACGACCCCAACAGGACTGGCGCCAAGCTCGATACTATAGTTCCCGATAGTGCTCGCCAGAGCTACGATATGAGAGAGGCCATTCTCTCCATAGTGGATAACGGCTCGATTTTGGAACCACATCGCCTGTATGCGGAGAACATGATCGTCTGTTTCGCTCGCTTGAATGGTAGAACCGTGGGTATTATTGCCAACCAACCGTTGGTTATCGCAGGTAGCCTTGACGTGAATGCCTCCGACAAGGCAACACGCTTCATCAGATTCTGCGATGCCTTCAATATCCCGTTGCTCACCATTGTCGATGTTCCGGGATACCTGCCGGGCACCGACCAGGAATGGGCTGGGATAATCAGGCATGGCGCTAAGCTCCTATGGTGCTATTCAGAAGCCACAGTTCCCAAGATAACCCTGATTGTACGGAAGGCATATGGGGGTGCCTACCTGGCAATGTGTGCTAAGGAGCTCGGAGCTGACATGGTTTTCGCCTGGCCAACTGCTGAGATAGCGGTCATGGGCGCCGAGGGAGCTGCTAGAATCATTCACCGCCGCGAGATCTCGGAGGCCGATGATCCCAAAGCCAAAGAGCAGGAGAAGATAGAGGAATACCGCAATCTATTTTACAACCCCTATGTTGCTGCGTCGCGAGGGTTGGTGGACGAGGTTATCATGCCAAGCGAAACTCGCCCTAAGATAATCGCTGCTCTGGAGTTCCTGGCTAGCAAGCGTGAAACCAGGCCACCCAAGAAACACGGAAATATCCCGGTGTAAAGCTGTGACCATCGCACTAACTTCGGGGAAAGATAGACAAAAGGTCGTTGCTGCTATCATAGCTGGCGTATCTGCCTACATTGCTGAAGAGCGACAAGAGGATAAAAGGACTCGTGAGGTGCCGGTTGTGCGGCGAAGGTTAGCTATGGCGGTGAACCTGTGGCCTGCTTCGGGGCGAGAAGAGATAATGAGAATGCGAACTTTGTGGCAGCGAAGGATGGTTTCAGGAAAGACCTGTTAGAAGTGGATTATTCGTCTATTTGAAGGAGGCACCAGTCATGCCGGCAGACGAGAGGAGTTCCGCTCCCAAGGCGAAAAAGGCGGAAACAAGCCCGAAGGGAAAGAGTCCGGTCAAGATATGTGACACCACCTTTCGAGATGCACACCAGTCATCGTTTGCCACTCGGATGCGCCTTGAGGATTTAGAGCCTATCGCGCCTGAGATGGACAAGGTCGGGTTCCATGCAGTGGAGGTCTGGGGCGGAGCTACATTTGACGTCTGCACCCGGTTTCTGAACGAAGATCCGTGGGAGAGAGTGCGCATTCTCAAGAAGCTGATGCCCAATACCCCACTGCAGATGTTGCTCAGGGGCCAGAATCTGGTGGGATACCGCAATTATGCCGACGACGTGGTTAAGGCATTTGTCCATCATTCTGCCGAGGTTGGCATCGACATATTTCGAGTTTTCGATGCTTTGAATGACGAGCGCAACTGTGAGGCTTCATTTGCTGCGATCAAGGAAACCGGCAAACATATCCAAGCTTGTCTGAGCTTCTCCCTCACAGAGAGCAAGCTGGGTGGCCCCGTGTTCACCATCGACTATTTTGTCAAGAAAGCCCTTATTTTCCAGGATATGGGCGCTGACAGTCTTTGCATCAAGGACATGGCGGGGCTGCTTTCCCCTTACGATGCGTATGATCTGGTGAAGGCCCTGAAAGAGGCGTTGCGAATCCCTGTGGAACTGCATACACACTATACCAGCGGTATGGGCTCCATGACTTGTCTCAAGGCCATTGAGGCTGGCGTTGATATCATCGATACCTGTCTCGCTCCGCATGCTTTGCGCTCCTCGCAGCCGGCCGTCGAGCCTATCGTAGCCGCTCTACAGGGAACGGGCAGGGATACTGGTCTGGATTTGAAGTTCCTCCTCAATCTGGGAGAGTATTTCGAGTCCATAAGCCCCAAG
>QIGA01000263.1 GCA_003229915.1 Chloroflexota bacterium | reverse complement strand
ACGAGAAACTCATCGAGGCGCTCAAGAACTTCTTCCGCACCGAGGCCCTATGGGGAGAGATATGCCTGCTCAACGCTGCCGTCCCCGCCCCACTGGACCTCAAGACCATGCTGGCACTTATGCCCATCTCCATGCTGAGAAGGCACGAGAAATGCGCCGTGGAGTTCATGGAGATGCTCCGCGATGAGGTCAATGACCGCATTGCCAATGGCATTGCCGCCGTGGCCACTGAGAGATGCCGCCTGGCAACAAATGCTCCACCACCATGGAGCTTCCTCCAGCTATTCCGCCACCTGGAGGAGTACGGTGTCTGCTTTGTGGGCACCTTGGTATACACCATAAACTCCGGAGAGGTGAAATTCCTCGATGATGGCACCGTTGTCCCGACTGTCCCTCCCGAGGAGCGAGGCTGGCCTCCTATGAAGAATAGAGAGGACGCTCTGCGGACCCTGGTGCGCTGGATGTTCGAACACCCGTTTGGCTTCCGGGTTGATTGGGATAGATACCTTGTCAGCGTGGCCAGGCATTGGAAGGTGGACGGGATGGCGCTGTTCCTTAACCGTGGTTGCCCGGCGATGAATCTAGGGCTGCAGGATTCCAAGCGTGTCCTGCAACAAGAGGGATTCCCGGTGACAATATATGAGGGCAACTTTGCCGATTGCCGTGATGTCGACGAGACCCTGGTGCTGGATCGCGTGGAATCCTTCCTGGAGGGACTGGGCGTCTCCAAATTACCGGGGCATTGATGGGTAGATAAAGAAAAGAGCCCGACCTGCGGTGTGGCTTTACGATGCAGACTGGATTTTGGTTTCTCGCGCTCGTATTAGTGACTGCGGAGGTGTTTTGGGAAGGCGAGTTGTGATGTCCAGTTAGGAGGGGAATCCGGCCTACGACGTTTTCGGGAGGTATCTAGATGGAAGAGTCGCAAGAGCGCTATTTCGATGCTTTGTATGAGGTGGCAAAGGCAGTAAACTCCACGCTCAACATGAATGAGGTCCTTTCTAGAATAGTCAGGGCGGCTACCGAGGCGACCGATGCCAAGGGCTGCTCGGTGCTCCTGCTCGATGCCGACAGGAAGCAGCTAGTGCACAGCACCGGTTACGGTCTGAGCGACGAATATTTGAGCAAGGGGGAGATCAGGGCCGATCGCAGCCTCGCTGATGCGCTGAAAGGCGAAACGGTCGCAGTTTCGGACGTCTCCAGCGATCCAAGGATTCAGTATCCGACGGAGGCAGTGAAGGAAGGCATAGGCAGTATGCTCTGCGTCCCCCTTACTGCGAGAGAGAAGATCATAGGTGAGATGCGGATATACCGCTCCCAGAAGCAAGACTTCCCGATTGACATAGTCAAGTTGCTGACCGCTGTCGCCAACCTTAGTGCCATTGCGATCGAGAACAGCAGGATTTACGATTCCCTCAAAAGAGCCCACGAAGTTTGCCAGCGAGAACTCTGGCACTGGCAACCGTGACCCCGAATCCGCAGGGGGAGCTGCTGTGGGTGAACGAGCCGTCGCTGGGGCAGTGCTTATTTATTTCCTTCACCTCGACATTTCTTGCAGGCAATTACCGCTCAACAAACTACCACGCCTCTAGCCCCATGCGCTAGGGTCAACCTCAGGATGTGGCAATGCGATCTTGAACTGGTATGTCATCTCTTCAAACTTGTCTAGGTTTTCTACCGTTCACCCTAAGCGGAACTGAAGGACTCACCTCGATTCGTTGGCAGTCAATAGCCACATAAAGGTTTGACTTCAGGGTCTTATTCACGGATTGTGGTCGTCACGGACACCCTTGACAATCTTCAACTTTTATGATATTACATATAATGTCGATCGAAATAATCAACAATTATGGTTGATCAATGAAGCTCTCCACCAGGGCACAATACGGAACGAGACTGCTTTTGGATTTGGCTCTCCACCAGGGCGAGGCACCAATTCCGCTAAGGGATGTCGCGCGGAGGCAGGAGATTTCACTTCAATATCTGGAGCACCTGGTCACCCCTCTTGCGGGAGCGGGGATAGTAAGAACCTTGCGGGGGCCTGGTGGGGGAGTATCGCTGGCCAAGCCGCCACGCCAGATAAAGCTCAGTGAAGTGATCGCGATTCTTGAAGGTTCAATTGCTCTTGTGGAGTGTGTTGAAAATCCGGGGACGTGTACCCGCTCCGAGCTGTGTGTTACCAGAGATATCTGGGGCGAGCTCAGCAGCGCAATGAATGAAATCCTGGAGTCTACAACCTTGCAGGATATCGCGGAGCGGCAAACGAGGAAAGAACAGGCTGATGTGGTAATGTACCACATATGAGTTTGCCAGGTTGACACGTAGAACGGGGTATATAGCTCCCCGCCATTGATTTTCGGAGCAGGGTTTGTCTAATCAGCAGGGTGGGGGAGAATGTTAAGGGCGATGTTTGAAGGGCCAAGAAGAGGAAAGGCAAGAGTAGGTAGATAGTCAAGTGAAGACTACTGCAAGAATAATTATCTGATAAGGTGGTAAAGTGGAGGCACAATTAAGACAGGAATCCCGCCGTTTGAAGATGGATTTCGAGAAGCTCAAGAGCGGTGGGATTATCAAGCAGACCCAGCGGGATCTTTTCACAGTGCGGCTGCGGTGCCCGGGGGGTAAACTGACATCAGAACAACTGCGTAAAGCAGCCGACATCGCCGAGAAGTACGGCTGGGGAGAAGTTCATACGTCGGTCCGCCAGTCGATAGAAATCCCTTACGTTCACCACCAGCACTTTGACGCTATTTTTGACGAGCTGAGGGAAGTGAATTGGTCCCTCGCATCCTGCGGCCCTCGTATCAGGGTGCCCACCTCCTGCGGCGGGTGCACCTATAATCCCAATGGTCTTGTGGATACCCAGGCCATGTGCATGGAGGTGGACAGACGATATTTTGGAATCCCCACGGGGCACCACAAGTTCAAGATCGCGTTCTCCGGGTGTCCCATAGATTGTGCTCGAAGCAGGGCAATGGACCTGGGCTTCCAGGGGATAGCTGAACCCAGACTGGTTGAGGAGCTATGCAACGGCTGTGGACTCTGCGTTGGTAGCTGTGATGAAAACGCTCTTACCCTTGTGGATGGTCTTCCGGTGAGAGATCATGAGAAGTGCACATATTGCGGCGATTGCATCAAAGTATGCCCTGTGGATGCTATGGTGGCAGCAAGGAAGGGCTGGCTCGTACGCGTGGGGGGCAAACATGGGAAACACCCCATTCATTCCTATGAGGTAGCTCAGTTCCCGTCTGACGAACAATGTTTCGCACTTATTGAAAAGACCCTGGGGTGGTATCAGGCCAATGGTCAGGGCAGAGAAAGGATTGGGACCACAATCGGTCGCCTGGGTCTGCCCAAGTACCTGGAAGAGGTTGTAAAACCCCTCGGCTTGGAGATTATCGAGAAACCAGGGGAGAGGAGAAAATTCAAGGCCGAGGGCAACATGTATACCTAGAGTAATGTGCCCATTGAGCGCAACCTTCGCGCAGGGCCTGTTTTAAAGGTGGCTAGGAGCGGAGGATGGAGAGAGATCAGCGAATGTGGAGGGGAGTGTGACATACACACTCAAAGATTGAAATGGCAAAAAAAGACACAGATTTATACGATGGAACAAAGGACGTCGAATTGGACCACACACTGAGGGTTTACTCCAATATAACGCAGCTAATAGCCAGCCCAGAGAACCCAACACCGTTGGTGAGGTTGAATAGACTCAATCCGAATAGAGGCTTTCAAATCTATCTTAAACTTGAAAGATATAATCCCTTTGGCTCTGTCAAGGATAGGATTGTTCACCGAATGTTATCCGCACTGGATATAGGAGATAGAACGGTTGTCGAACCCTCGTCGGGCAATACTGGAATTGCGTTAGCTTGTGTCGCTAATGCTTGGGGAATACCGGTAGAGATAGCTGTTCCTGAAGGAATTCCCGATGAAAAAAAGACGATGTTGAGATTCTTGGGTGCCAAAGTGAGGGAAGCTGATGACGCCCTGTGCCCCGCGTTTCCCAGTGAGGGAGCCAGGGGGCTGGTTAATGCCCTGGTGAAAAGTCCGGCTACTAGTGGTGGCTATGTCAGCCCCAATCAATACGAGAGCGAGCTAAACGTCCTAGCCCACTATCAAACGACGGGGCCCGAAATATGGAAGCAAACACGCGGCAAAGTCGATTATTTCTTCGCTGGATTTGGTACGTGTGGCACGATAACCGGTGTCGGCAGGTATCTTAAAGAGCAGAATCCGGCGATAAAGATTATCGGGGTAGAGCCTTCATCTTCAGACCACAAATTGCCGGGCATGAAGAGGATCACCGGGCTGGATGCTGAGTATATCCCAAGAATTCTGGATACGTCAGTAATCGACGATATTGTGGAAGTAACGGACGATGAGGCGTACAGAACCGCTATTGGGCTGGCCAGAAAGGATGGGATTCCTGTCGGGCCAACAACCGGAGCCGTGCTTCACGCTGCCTTGCATTACGCCAGGTCGAACGAGGGATTGGCTGTTGTCATATCCCCCGATGATGCCTTCAAATATGCAAGCTTTTACCGCGATATCCTGGAAACAGCACCCGGAGTGGTCGATACAACAGAATATGATTTGTGTGATCTCGTTTGCCCGCTGTCAAAGATTAAGGCATTGGACGTGATCGATGGTTTGGATGAGGGGGGAAAAGCGAGAATAGTACTGGGCGATAGAGACTCTCTCAAAAGTGTGGCCAAGGAGTTGAAAGCCCGGGGGTTGATTACAGCCTTTGAAACAGAGGGCGAAAACAGGTTCATATTGACCATTACCAAATAGCTAAGGCACGCTACCACTCTATTCTCAACATTGAGCTCAGAGGTCGAATCGGGATGGAAAGTCACAAGAGAAGTATCGCAAAAGCCGTGGTATGGCGTATTATAGCTGCGGTTATTACGGCATTGACTGTTTATCTGTTCACTAAAGAGGAAGGTCTGGCGATTGGTGTGGGCATTGCGGATTCCGCAATAAAGCTATTTGTTTATTACGCGCATGAACGACTGTGGGACAAAGTGTCCTTTGGAAGGGAGAAAAAGGTCAAGGAAGATTACATGATATAAAGGCGCAAAATCAGGATGGCGGTTGCCCATTCTGAGAGCAAGACTTGACATTTGTCCGTTTCCAACACGATACTAGGTCAGGTTGAGGAGCACGCTATCCATCTCTTTCAGCTAGATGAGACAGGACTTTACCTTGGCGAACAACGGCAGGCAATCATTAGACTGCGAGCGCCGCGCGGCTATGGAGTACTCGGTAAGCTAACATAATTTTGAGCAACCCAACAAGAGGGGGGATTCGAAAAGTGGAGAAACTTAGGTACAAGACGATAGACATACCCAAGCTAACCAGAGGCATAGCCAAAGACTCAACTGAGCTGATTGGAAACACCCCGCTGGTCAGATTGAATCGCGTGACCGAGGGGGTGAATGCTGAAGTGGTGGCAAAGCTCGAATCTTTTAATCCCATAGGCAGTGTTAAAGATAGGATCGGAGTGTCGATGATTGTCGAAGCGGAAGAGAAGGGTCTAATCAACAAAGACACGGTCATAGTTGAGCCTACCAGTGGCAACACTGGTATTGCCCTTGCCTTCGTCTGCGCTGCCAGAGGATACAGGCTTATCCTGACCATGCCCGACACCATGTCACTGGAGCGTAGGCAACTTCTGTCTATCTTCGGGGCAGAATTGGTGCTGACACCTGGGGCTGAGGGAATGCCGGGAGCGGTGAAGAAAGCGGAGCAGTTGGTGGCGGAAACCCCACGCTGCTTTATGCCCCAGCAGTTTAAGAACCCAGCGAATCCGGAGGTGCACCGGATGACCACAGCCGAAGAGATATGGAGGGATACTGATGGGAGGGTAGATATTCTGGTCTCAGGAGTTGGTACGGGTGGTACGGTCACCGGTGTGGCTGAGGTCATAAAGAAAAGAAAGCCTGAATTCAAAGCTGTGGCTGTTGAGCCTGTTGACTCTGCGGTTCTTTCCGGTGACAAGCCAGGGCCTCACAAGATTCAGGGCATTGGGGCTGGTTTCGTACCCGATGTCTTGAAGCTGGATCTGGTGGATGAGATTATCAAGGTTACTAATGAGGATGCGGGAACGATGACCAGGAGATTGGCCAAGGAGGAGGGTATACTGGCGGGCATATCTTCAGGGGCGGCTACATGGGCAGCACTGGAGGTAGCGAAAAGACCGGAAAGTCAGGGCAGGCTTATAGTGGTAATATTACCTGACACTGGCGAGCGCTACCTGACTACTTGGCTCTTCCAGGAAGTCAATTCGGCGGCGCTAGGAATATAGCAGGGATACGTTGATTTCCTCGCCTCGCTTGTCCTATGAACGGGAAATGCCATACTGCAATTAGCGACTGTGCCGTAGCGCGAGCTGGGGTGTTGGCTTCGGGGGGCATTAGAGGAGGATAGGAGTTGTGATGGATTCTAGCCAGGGAGAAGGAATATGAGATTCGAAACGCAAGCCATCCATGCGGGCAATAGACCGGATCAAACATTTGGGGCTCTGTCGGTGCCTATATACCAGACGTCAACCTTTGTGTTTGAGGATGTGGGCAAAACGAGGGGCTATGACTACTCGCGCACTGCAAACCCAACGAGAAAAGTTCTGGAGGATACCGTTGCCCAGCTTGAGGGAGGTAAGGCAGGATTTGCCTTCGCTACGGGCATGGCTGCCGAAGCTACTGTCGCTCACCTTCTTAAGCCAGGTGACCACGTAATCTCAGGGGATGACGTTTATGGAGGAACCTACAGGCTGTTTCAGAATGTAGTGCAAGACTTTGGAGTGGAGTGTACTTTTCTGAGAATGGACAGTAGGGAGCGAATCGAGGACGCGATAAGGCCCAATACCAGAATGCTGTGGCTGGAGACACCGTCAAACCCGTTGTTGAATATTGTTGATGTCGAAATGGTGGCCGACATTGCTCGGAGGCGCAACATATTGACAGTGGCAGACAACACCTTTGCCACTCCCTATTTCCTCAGACCAATTGAGTACGGAGTCGACCTGGTTGTCCACTCTACAACCAAGTACCTGAACGGCCATTGCGATGTTGTTGGAGGTGCAGTCGTAACCACCACTGATGATCTGACTCAGAGGATTCAATTTCTCCTCAATGCTATGGGAACATGTGCGTCCCCCTTCGATTGCTGGCTCGTGCTCCGGGGAATCGAGACCCTGCCAGTGCGGATGAAGCAACACGAAGAGAATGCCCTTGCTGTGGTAAGCTTTCTCAACGGGCATCCTGAGGTAGAGAGAGTATTCTATCCAGGGCTTGACTCTCATCCTGGTCATGAGATCGCGAAAGAGCAGATGAGGGGATTTGGTGGGGTCGTATCGTTTGAAACAAGGCGAGGAATCACGGCAGTCAACGCCTTCCTGAAGAGGATGGAGATATTTTCCCTGGCGGAATCACTGGGTGGCGTTGCCTCTCTTGCCGAGTATCCGGCGACTATGAGCCATGCTTCAATGCCAGAGGACTTCAGAAAGAGAGCCGGGATCACCGATGGTCTGATCAGGCTGTCGGTGGGCCTGGAAAATATCGATGACTTGATCGATGATTTACGCCAGGCGCTTGAGCCGAGCTAAAGGGGTAAAGATATGTCATATGCCAGAACCTTGCGGTGCCGGAAGTGCGGGCAAGAGTACCCGCTCCAGCCACTGAATCTATGCGAGTCCTGCCTTAGCCCGTTGGAGGTCAGCTATGATTACAAGGCTATGGCTAAAGAACTAAGTCGGGAGAAGATAGCAGGTGGCCCTACTGGCATGTGGCGCTATCGGGATATGCTTCCCGTGGAAGGCGAGGAGGTGGATATTGGCACGGGTTTTACCCCCTTTGTCAAGGCTGACAACCTGGGGGGGGAACTGGGGCTGGATCACCTGTACATTAAGAATGACTGCCTGAATCCCACATATTCGTTCAAGGATAGGGCAGTGTCGGTTGCTGTCACAAAGGCCCTGGAGTTTGGATTCGATACGGTAGCCTGTGCGTCGACTGGAAACCTCGCCGCCAGTGTGGCCGCCCACGCCGCTAAGGCTAACATGAGGGCTTATGTGTTTGTTCCCTCTGTTGTGGAACCAGGCAATCTCGTAGGGACGGCAGTCTATAACCCGGTTTTGGTCAAGGTTGACGGAAACTACGATGCCGTCAACCGCCTTTGTGCGGAAGTAGTCCGGGCACACAACTGGGGATTCATCAACATCAACCTCAGACCCTATTACGCCGAGGGGAGTAAAACTATTGGCTTGGAGGTAGCAGAGCAACTCGGCTGGCGCGCCCCTGATTGTGTAGTAGCTCCTGCTGCTTCAGGGCTGCTCTTCACCCGAATATGGAAGGGGCTGGATGAGCTTTACATGCTGGGATTGATTGAATCGGTCAATACGCATATGTATATCGCTCAGGCCGCTGGCAGCTCGCCCATTGTCAACGCCTTCAATGCCGGCAGCGTGCACATACACCCGGTGGTCCCTGATACGATTGCCAAGTCCATAGCGATTGGCAATCCCGCTAATGGTTACCATGCTCTGATGATCGCCAGGCAGTCCGGCGGTGGTGCTTGTGCTGTCGATGACAGTGAGGCTATTGCCGGGGTCCAGTTGCTGGCTCAAACTGAGGGCATTTTTACCGAGCCAGCGGGTGGGGTAGTAATCGGCACGGTGAAAAGGCTGGCAGCTTCGGGAGCAATCAAGAGGGATGAACTCGTGGTCGCTTTTATCACTGGGGCTGGGCCGAGGACGCAGGATATTCTGGCAGACGTTGTTCAGCCAGTTACTGTCCAACCTACCTTGGAGTCGGTCGAGAGGGTACTTGGCGTAATAGCTTAAATCCTCTGTATTGCGTTCAAAGCGTTCTATTGCTAGAGTTAGCAGAAGGGAGGCAGGATGGGCAAGAGACAGGTAATGTTTACTTTCCCCGAGAGTCTTACAAAGGAACCCACAATCTATGACATCGGTCATCGGTTTAAGGTAGTGACCAATATCCGGCGCGCTGATGTCACGGAGAGCAGAGGTTGGGTGGTATTGGAACTGGAGGGGGAAGAGCAGGACATCGAGCAAGGCATAGCCTGGGTTGCCAGCAAAGGGATAAGGGTAGACCCGGTCATGGGAGACGTTGTGGAGGGGTAGGAGATGAAAAGGGGCGTATCTGGGCTGTGCCGCTACCACGGCGCTGACAAATCCCAACGCAGTAATGACAGCAACGCTGCTATGCTTTAACGTGTTTTTCGTAACCCTTCGAGCCGCTACTCTTAGCGCGCAGGAGGCAAGAGGGACTGTTGCGCGGGCACACTTCCGACAATATCACCTTTCTTAGGGGAGCGATTTGCTTGCGCGCGCAGATCATCCGACAGTACCACTACATATATTAAGCGATTGCCGAATGGGTCGAAAACCCTTCTGGTGCGGCGTATGATTGACAGATATTGCAGGCAAACCCTTTTTCCAGGGATTGGTATAGAAGGGCAAACGAAGCTGGGGAACAGCTTTGTGGTGATCATTGGCTGTGGGGCGTTGGGGACGATTATCGCCACTACTCTGGTGCGAGCTGGTATTGGGAAGGTCAGGATTGTCGACAGGGATTTCATAGAGTACCACAATCTCCAAAGACAGGTCCTTTTCAACGAGGACGATATAAGGAGTCAACTCCCGAAGGCGGTGGCAGCGGAACGCCATCTGAGGAGGATTAACTCCTCAGTCGAGATCGAGGGAGTGGTCGCGGATGTAAACTATACGAATATCGAAAAGCTTATTCGTGGTGCCAATCTAATCCTGGACGGACTGGATAATTTTGAAACCCGCTGCCTTATCAACGATGCCTCCCTGAAGCATGGCATCCCTTGGATCTACGGGGGCGCGGTCTCCTCTTCCGGAATGACTATGAACGTAATCCCAGGACAAACACCCTGCTTCCGGTGTCTCAACCCCAGTGCCATCGGCGGTGGGCTGGCGCTCACCTGTGATACGGCGGGGATAATTGCACCGGCTGCCTTCGCAATCGGTTCGCTGCAGTGTGCCGAGGCAATGAAGATACTGGTTGGAGCAGAGAATATAAGTTCGGACCTCACCTTGATTGACGTTTGGGAGGGGGAGTTTCGCCGCCTTAAGGTCAATTCTCGCGCAGACTGCCCAGCCTGCCAGGGCAACTTCGAATTTCTTGAGGCGAGGTCGGGGGCCATAACCACTTCGCTCTGCGGGCAGAATGCGGTTCAGGTCATAAACCCTGACGTAAAGGAAATCTCACTTGAAAGACTGGCGGAACAACTCAGACCCGTGGGAGAAGTGTGTTGTAACGAATTCATGCTCCGTTTTGAAACGGATAATTGTCGGATGATCGTTTTCCCCGACGGTCGGGCTATTGTGAAAGATACCGATGATGAATCGCTGGCAAGAGGGCTTTACGCAAAGTACATCGGGATGTAAGGCAGTTTTGTGATTTATCTGGACAATGCGGCGACATCCTGGCCCAAACCGGAAAGCGTTTATCAGGCCATGGATGAGTTCTTGAGGAAAAGTGCGGGCAATCCAGGCCGCGGTGGGCATAGCATGGCCTTGGCCGCGGAGAAAGTGATCGAGGAAACCAGATTGCTTGTGGCGCGCCTCATCAACTCTCCAGAGGTGAATCGGATCATATTCACCCTCAACTGCACGGACGCCTTGAATCTGGGACTGAAGGGGCTGCTCAAAGCAGGGGACCATGTTGTCACAAGCCGGATAGGACATAATTCTCTGGTTCGGCCCCTGAGGAAGCTCGAGGGCCAAGGGATCAGGATTACCAGATTGCCTCCCAACCCTGAGACAGGATTTCTGTCTGCCAGGGATATCGAGGAAGCAATAGAAGAAGATACCAAACTGGTTGTGGTCACCCATGCTTCCAATGTGTCGGGTATTATTCAGCCTATAGAAGAATATGGGGCGGTCGTGCGAAAACACGGTCGGGTTTTCATGGTAGACGCTGCTCAAACCGCTGGCACATATCCCCTTGATGTCGAGGCCAGCAACGTCGATTTGCTTGCCTTCTCAGGGCACAAGGGTTTATTCGGCCCACCGGGCACAGGTGTGCTGTATCTGAGCGATCGTGTTGAGCTCGATTCATTGCGCGAGGGGGGCACGGGATCGAACTCGGAGCTGGAGGAGCAGCCGATTGCGCTGCCTTATAGATACGAAAGTGGAACGCCAAACACCGTAGGCATTGCCGGGCTTCGCGCAGGTCTGAAGTATATTTTCGAGCAGGGGCTGGAAAGGATTCGCGTTCATAAACAGTCCTTGTTGCTTCAGCTACTGGAGGGGCTATCGCGGTTTCCCGAAGTAATCCTCTACACACCTAAGGATACTTCCATGCAGGTGCCTATTGTTCCCTTTAACCTGAAAGGATGGGAGCCGGCAGAGGTCGGCGCTATCCTAGATCAAGCCTTTGACATCAAGACGAGGCCCGGGCTTCACTGCGCTGCTGCCGCTCATAGGACGTATGGCACGTATCCGCATGGGTCTGTACGCATTAGTCTGAGCTTCCTCAACACTAGTGAAGACATTGAGTCTGTACTTCAGGCTGTAGGGAAGATCACCAGTTCCAAGAACCGGGCGCAGTAACGCCTTTCCGGGTGGTTGCTAACCGGTCTGTGGAGGGGGACTCAGGGCAGGCCGTCGAGTGGAGTCAACAAGGTGCCAGCTTTGAAATGAGGTAAGGTTGAGTGGAAGCGAAACTGCGCGATTTGAAAAGAATCCTGAAAGAAATGGGCAGCGTCCTGGTGGCCTATTCAGGCGGTGTTGATAGCACTTTATTGCTTCAGGTAGCTAAGGACGTTTTAGGGGATAGAGCTGTCGCGGTCACTGGGCGGTCATCTACTTATCCCGATAAGGAGCACGAGGAGGGACGGGAGCTGGCAAACCAGATAGGAGTAAAACACCTAACTGTCGTAACTGAGGAATTAGATCAACACGAATTCAGCCACAATCCTCCCAACCGGTGTTACTACTGTAAACGGGAGCTGTTCCTCAAACTGCTCGCAATTGCCGCTGAGGAAGGGCTGGAATGGGTAGCAGATGGCACGAACTATGATGACTTGCAAGACTACCGCCCTGGCAGAATCGCAGCAGAGGAGCTTGCAGTGCGAAGCCCTCTTTGTGAAGCCCGTCTTACGAAGGCGGATATCCGCGACATTTCTCGCAAGCTTGGCTTAGCCACCTGGAGCAAGCCAGCACAAGCATGCCTTGCCTCGCGGATTCCTTATGGCACCGAAATTACTGCCTCAATACTCGACAGGATATCCCAAGCCGAGGACTGCCTGTTGGCCTTGGGGATGCGAGATGTACGGGTGCGCGATCATGGAGATATCGCCCGCATCGAGGTTAGCCCGGAGTGCATAGGTTTTCTGGTTGACGAGGGCCGGCGTCTGGAGATAGTGAAACAGTTAAAATCGCTGGGTTATGCCTATGTGACCATTGACTTGGAGGGATACCGTACGGGCAGCCTGAATGAAGTGCTGGAGGCCGCAAACCCGGGATGACCTCGGAATAACTCCCACCCTCCTCGATCTTCAACTTCCTGATTGGAGTGTTTGAAAATGAGTGGAGAATTGAAAAGCTATTTAAACATTTTCCTTATTCGTTTTCTTGTCTCCTGTCCCCCTTGCTTACACTTATGATTGGCATAACCACGGTTTGTGAATCTTCTCCCGCAAGCTGGACATGTCACATATTTAGGTGTTAGTTTTGGCATTTAATACCCCTTTCTATGTGGAATCACCCTAGTATTTCAGTCAATCCAGAGTGCGCCACCACTTGTACTCATTTCTTGTCGGCATTCTTCTCACAATCCCACGCCTTTGCCAAGCCTTTAGGATGCGCAGTGCTTGCGCCGTCTCTATGTCCAACTCGTCTGCGAATTCGCTGGTGAGCACACCATTTTCTCCTTCTCC
>QIGA01000044.1 GCA_003229915.1 Chloroflexota bacterium | reverse complement strand
CCAAAACCCTCTTCGCCAGCAGAATCATGCCAGCACAGGTGCCAAGGACAGGGATACCCTCGCCAATGAGCCTATTCAGACCAGCCAGCAGGTGATAGTCTCTCATCAGCTTGCCGATGGTAGTGCTCTCCCCGCCGGGTATCACCAGACCACCGATACCCTTAAGCTCAGCAGGCAAGCGCACAGGGGACGCCTCCACTCCCAATCGGCGCAGGGCGGCGATATGCTCCGCGAAGTCACCCTGCAACGCCAGAACCCCAACCTTTTTCATCTTTCTTAACCACTGATTTCGTGTTATCTTCTCCGGGCCCGTTTGTAGATTCCTTCCCTTGTCCCGACTATAGTAACTATGATTAAATCATCCTCCACAAAATAGAGTATCCGGTACTCAGGTTTCCTGCCGAAATGATAAGATCGCTCCCCTTTAAGAGCCCCCACCAAATAATCACCAACTCCGTGCGGATTACTTTGAATTTGTGGTAGATATTTGTACGCTATCTCCCATTGAACACTTCTTGGTAGCCTTTTCAAGTCACGCCTTGCTGCTGAGGGCAGCTCAAGCCTATACTTGACAGACATACAGCCATTCCTAGCTGAGCTCCAGTTGAAGCTCCTCTATGGTCACAAACTTCTCGCCCGCTTCTTTGGCTTGCAATGCTTCTCTTGCCCTCTCATTTACATAGTCGATAAACCAAGGCTTTTCTCGAATCTTTAGGAACTCAACAAAAGTGAGCACTTCATCGAGCTCTTTTTTAGATAAGCTGTTGACTCTTTCCAGCAGTATCTGTTTGCTTTTTTTCCGATAACCCATTTTGCTGGCTCCTTTTGGCGGGGAATAGCACCCTATGTGCACATCGTCCTATTAAGCCGCATGCCCTGCCTTCCTACTTTTCCACCCAATCCCCTTTCATCCAACTGATCTACCCCATCACCTGCCAAGCGTGGTATCTCTCATCAGCCGTACGAATGATCGCAATCCTCTATTTCCGAGTGAGTTCTGCCGGCTATCCGTGCTAACTCAAACGCTCACGTCTTTATTCGCGTCCTTTTCAAGCCCTCGCTACCCGCTACCAACCCCGCGAGGCCAGCAGCTCGTCCTCTGGGATAGTCTTCACATCCAGGCCGGGCATGGCCGCCCCCAGCCCCTGGGACGCCTCGGCGATGACACCGGGGTCTCCATAGTGGGTTGTCGCTTTTACGATAGCTTTGGCCATAGACGATGGGTCCGAGGATTTGAATATGCCAGAGCCGACGAAGACACCGTCAGCCCCAAGTTGCATCATCAGCGCAGCATCAGCGGGGGAGGCCACGCCACCAGCGGCGAAATTGACCACGGGCATCCTCCCTGTTCGATGCGCTTCCTGCACCAACTCGAAGGGAGCACCCAGAGACTTTGCCTCCGTCATCAACTCATCGGCAGGCATATTCTGCAGCTTCCTGATACCATCCATCACCGCCCTCATATGCCTCACTGCCTCGACGATGTTCCCTGTCCCCGCCTCACCCTTGGTCCGGATCATCGCCGCC
This sequence comes from Chloroflexota bacterium, assembly GCA_003229915.1. Lineage (GTDB taxonomy): Bacteria > Chloroflexota > Dehalococcoidia > SZUA-161 > SZUA-161 > SZUA-161. Next base: position 11,455 of record QIGA01000044.1, on the reverse strand, counting down.
CCCTCCCTGATCCGGCGGAGCGCCTCCCCGAGGTCCCGGCAGCCACAGATGAAGGGAACCTTGAAGTCGTGCTTCCACACGTGATGGCTCTCATCGGCAGGGGTAAGGACCTCCGACTCATCGATGTAGTCTACTCCCAGGGACTCAAGCACTTGAGCTTCAACAAAGTGCCCGATCCGGCACTTGGCCATAACGGGTATGCTCACAGCGTCCATGATAGCCAGGATAACCGAAGGGTCTGCCATCCGCGCCACACCACCGGTTGCGCGAATGTCAGACGGGACCCTCTCCAGTGCCATGACGGCACAAGCCCCCGCCTCCTCCGCTATCTTGGCCTGTTCCGGGGTGGTTACATCCATAATCACACCGCCCTTCAGCATCTGGGCAAGCCCTGTTTTGACTGTCCATGTGCCTTTCTCCATCCTACCTCCTTCACCTCCGGCCCCTAGAACTGCCTTTGCCTACTATGATTTCATATTCTACACTTGCCCTTTTTGATTGGCAAGTACGCCTACGCCCCCGACTCCCAGCGGGCTCGACTCATCACCTGCAGATGATCCCGCTCGATTACTCCAACGACTGTATCCGCGGACATCACCAGCAATACATCGGCCCCCTTCTCCCCCATCCTCTCCACCACAGTAAGCCCATCGTCATCAGGATAAACCACCCCGATCCTTTCTACCGGGACCATGATCTCAGCCACAGGGGTGGTGCTCCAGCGTCGTTTCGGGACTAGCTTTAGATCGCGCGGCGTAATGACCCCAGCGAGCCCATCCTTGCCACCAACCAGTACGCAATGGTGCCCGCCAGGCAAAAGATACTCGTTGTCCAACGTCTCAAGGCTCATCTTCGCCGGCACTTCCTGGCAGTCGCCCTTCATCAGATCCCTAGCGGTGAGGCCTTGGACGCCATTTCGCAGCATCCCCTGCCTCTGGCTCGCCCAGGCGGCTAAGTAAATGAAGCCCCCTAGAAAGGCCAGCCAGAGGCCGTTGAACCAGTACACAAGGATCGCGACCACCACGCCACCCATGACGAGCAAGCCACCAAGAGCCTGCCCGGTGAAAGTGGCAACGCGGGTCGCTCTCCGGTAGTTCCCTCCACGCCACCAGATGATCGAACGCAGCACCCTGCCCCCATCTAGAGGAAGTCCCGGCAGCATATTGAACACAGCCAGCGCTAGATTGGTCAAGAAAAGGTAAAAGCCAGTGGCAGCTACTGGTTCAGACGTGTTCTCCCCCAGCAGCCAGATGAGGGCAAAGAGGCCGGCTAACGCTACGCTTGAGAGAGGCCCCGCAAGCGCCATGAAGAGCTCGGTCCCGGGGCTGGCTGCCTCTCGTGATATCCTGGCGGCACCGCCAAAGATGAACAGGGTTATACTCTTCACCTCAATGCCCCTCCTGACAGCCACAAAGCTATGTGCCAGCTCGTGAACTATCAGCGAGGCAAAGAAGAGGAGGCTGCTGAAAAGACCGGCAATCCAATAGGCTGGGGTTGACCATCCGGGGTAGAACTCAGGGAAAAAATACTGCGCCAGAGCGACGGTTATCAGCAGGAATATTGCGAACCAGGAGTAGTTTATCCCGATGGGGATGCCCATAATCTTGCCCAGTTGGAAAGAGCTCTTCATTACCTATCACCAGCAACGCCAATTCTAATACCTATTTGACCATCAGGCCAGGGAGCCACAGTGCCAACTGCGGGAATCTCATAATGATGACCAAGCCAGCCGAGTGACAGAGCCGTATCTCACGAGAGACAAGCGTCTCCCATCGAAGCGAAACGTGTGGAATGTGCCCACTATCGGGGGCTATGTCAGGAGATCGATCCCCTTAGACGTCCAGATTCCTGACCTGCAGGGCATGGGCCTGGATGAACGCCTTCCTGGGCGGGACCTCCTCCCCCATCAGCGTCTGGACGATCTCATGGGCGCTTACCGCATCCTCGATCTCGACCCGCAGCATTACGCGCTTCTGGGGGTCCATGGTGGTCTCCCAGAGCTGTACCGGGTTCATCTCCCCCAGACCTTTGTAGCGCTGGACCTCCACCCCTTTGCCCGCCATTTTCGACAGCAGAACGTCTTTCTCCTTGTCCGAGTAGACCCAGTGGTGATCCTTGCCCTTCCTGATGCGGTACAGAGGGGGTTGAGCTATGAACAGGTGCCCGCCTTCGATGAGTTCAACCATGTGGCGGTAGAAGAAGGTGAGCAGCAGGGTACGAATATGAGAGCCATCAACGTCGGCATCGGTCATGATTATCACACGATGGTAACGCAGCTTTGTTACATCGAAATCTGCGCTATTGCCTGCACCCACAGCGGTAATCAAAGCGCGTATTTCATCATGAGCGAGCATCTTTTCAGGTCGTGCCTTCTCTACGTTCAATATCTTGCCCTTGAGCGGCAATATCGCCTGAAAGCGCCGGTCCCGCCCCTGCTTCGCGGAGCCGCCGGCGGAGTCCCCCTCAACGATATACAACTCGCACTCCTTGGGGTCTTTCTCTGAGCAATCGGCAAGCTTGCCCGGGAGGGTAGCGGTATCATAGAGCCCCTTTCGGGTAACCAGGTCCCGAGCCTTGCGTGCCGCCTCACGAGCCCGGGCAGCCATGAGGCACTTCTCGATGACCCTCCTCCCCTCACTGGGGTGCTCCTCCAGGTAAAACCCCAGGCCTTCGGCGAACACCGATTCCACCTGGCCCTTGACGTCCGTGTTGCCCAGCCTGGTCTTGGTCTGCCCCTCGAACTGGGGATCGGTAATCTTGACGCTGATTATCGCCGTCAACCCCTCCCTGACGTCATCGCCGGTGAGGTTGGCCTCGTTCTCCTTGAGCAGCTTGTATTTTCGGGCATAGTCGTTGAGGACGCGTGTAAGCGCCGAGCGAAAGCCGGTGATATGGGTGCCGCCGTCCAGGGTGTTGATGCAGTTGGCAAAGCTCAAGGTGGACTCGGTGAAGCTGTCGTTATACTGAAGCGCAACCTCCACCGAGGTGCTGTTGGACATCTTGGAGACATAGACTGGCATCGGTTGCAGCACAGTCCTCTTGCGGTTGAGGTGGCGGACAAAGCTGGCGATTCCGCCTTCGAAGTAGAAGGTCTTCTCCTCCCCCCTACGTTCATCCTTGAACCAGATTTCCACCCCTTTGTTCAAATACGCCATCTCACGGAAGGATTGCGCCAGGACATCGAAAGCATAGTCGGTTTCGCTGAAAATCCCCTCATCCGCGCGAAAGCTTATGAGTGTGCCGGTGCCCTCGGCGTCGCCGATCTTTTTCAGCGGTTCCTTGGGGACACCGCACCCATACTCCTGGAAGTAGAGCTTGCCGTCCCGCTTCACGTGCACACTCGCCCAGGAAGCGAGAGCGTTTACCACCGAGGCGCCAACGCCGTGCAACCCACCGGAGACCCTGTAGCTGCTGCCCCCGAATTTCCCTCCGGCGTGAAGCGTGGTCATCACCGTCTCCACGGCCGAGACATTTGTGGTGGGATGAATCCCCACAGGAATGCCCCTGCCGTTATCGGCTACGCTAACCACGTTATCCTCATGGATAGTGACCTCGATCTTATCGCAGAAACCCGCCATCGCTTCATCAATGCTGTTGTCTACAATCTCATTGACAAGGTGATGAAGCCCCCGTCGATCGGGGCTTCCGATATACATGCTGGGGCGCAGGCGCACAGCTTCAATGCCCCCGAGCACCTGGATATCTTTAGCGGTATATCTGGAATTATTTTCTTTCATCTGTCTCCCTGTTTTGATTCATAATTGCTACTGACATAGGTCCACGGCGATATTACGGCGCAGCAGGATTCAACGAGCCGCGCAGAGGAACAGCAGCGCCTTTGGGAAGGAGAGTCAAAGTAATGAAGGGGATTATGAGGTTGCCACCATAGCTGATATGAAAGAGGTTAAAATAGGCTAGCGTGTTTGTGGGGTACATACCTTATTCTATCATGTTTTCGCGCCGATGTGAACTCAATTTGCCGACTTTTATCCAAATCGCCGCCCCGCCTCTTTCAAAGCCCCCTCATGGATTGCAATCGGCACCACGGAAGCTGAAAATGGTGAACTCGTAAATGCTTGAGGCAAGCGGTGGTGTTCGCTGCGCCGCACATATCCTGCTATGGCTTACGCCAGCCTCACCTCTCCAGACGCGTCGGCGCTCAATATGGAGGAGAAATCATAGCCCCGGCGTTTGATCTCATCCGCCCCTCCCTGCTGGCGGTCAAGGAGTACCACAACCTTCACCACCTGGCAGCCCTCCGCCTCCACCGCCTCAATCGCCCGCAGCACCGAGCCCCCCGTGGTTATAACATCGTCGACTATGGCTACCCGAGACCCCGCTTTCAGAGGGCCCTCGATCCGCTTCTGCGTACCGTGTCCCTTCATCTCCCCCCTGACGATGAAAGCAGGGACAGGCTTGCCTTCCAGATGGCTGACCACGGCAACGGCAGCCACTATCGGGTCGGCCCCCATAGTCATCCCCCCCACAGCCTCCGCCCCGACGCCCGCCAGCATGCGGAGGATCTTTCTCCCGACCAGGTACGCGCCCTCCGGCCAGAGAGTTGCCTTCCTTCCATCGAAATAGTAAGAGGTCTTGAGTCCCGAGGAGAGTGTAAAGTCGCCGCGAAGGACCGCGTGTGCCTTGAAAACTTCCAGTAACCTTGCATCGCCTTCCGTGGTCACTCCTCCCGCCCTCCTTGCACGTAGAGGTTATGCGCCGCTATATATTCTTCAACCGCCTCGGGAACCAGGTAGCGGATGGAAAGCCCCAGGGCGACACGCCTTCTTATCTCAGTGGCACTGATGTCGATCTGTGGGACTTCGATTTTCATTATTCGTTCGGATGCGCCGGGAATGACGGATTCCAGCGAGCGCAAATCGAACTTGTTGTGGCCCGGCCGCGCTATCGCCACCACCTGACATATGTCAATCAGGCGCCTGGGGTTCTTCCACAGGTGCAGCTCGCCCAGAGAGTCCAACCCCGTGATTAAAAAGAGTTTGGCCCCAGCGCCCAGCCCAGCCTTGAGTTCAATGATGGTGTCTACGCTATACGTGGGTCCGGGGCGCTCAATCTCGATAGTCGAGACATTCAGATAGGGATTTGAGGCGGTGGCCTGTATCACCATCTCCAGCCTGTGCTCGGCCGCGCTGATGCTCTTTTCCCCTTTAAGCCAGGGCTGCCCCGCGGGTATGAAGAGGACCTCTTCAAGCCCTATCTTCTGCCTCACGTCTTCAGCTACGATCAGATGTCCCAGATGGACAGGGTCGAATGTGCCCCCCAAGACTCCTACCTTATACTCAGCCATGCTTCCCTCCACGCTTGGGAGATACTGGCGGTGGCCGAAATACCTTGAAGTCAACCTCCGCCTCTTTCCTCGCGAGAATGGAGGGTACACTCTCGGCCTGGGTGACCAGCTCCAAGACTTTCTTCATAACCTCCTCAACCCCCTCGCCGGTCGCCGCCGAGATAAAGAAAATCGGAACTCCGACCTTCTTGAACTCTTCTTTGAGTTGAGGTAAGCGACTTCGAACCTCGGGCAGATCGATCTTGTTTACAGCGATGATTCGGGGCTTATCCTGCAATCCACTCTCGTACGCCACAAGCTCTCCTTCGATAGTCCTCAAGTCGACAAGCGCGGTTTCAGAGCTGCCATCGATCAACTGGATGAGAACCTTTGTACGCTCGATATGCCTCAGGAAATCCAGCCCCAACCCCAAGCCTCGATGCGCCCCCTCGATAATCCCTGGAATGTCAGCGATCACAAAGCTCCGAAACCCCAACTCCACAACCCCGAGCACAGGCTCCAGTGTGGTGAAGGGGTAATCCCCCACCTTGGGTCTGGCTCTGGAAACTGTACTCACCAGGGTAGACTTGCCCGCATTGGGATAGCCCACAACGCCAGCGTCTGCAATCAACTTCAAGTCGAGAACGAGAGTGGCTTCCTCGGCGGGCTTGCCTTTCTCCGCCGTGCGCGGAGCTTGATCGGTTGGAGAGGCGAAGTGCGTATTCCCGAATCCACCTTTCCCCCCTTTCGCAACCAGCATCCGTTGTCCCTGCTCCACTATATCCGCAACCAGAACCTTGCTGCCATCCTCCTGTATTTGCCGAACTAGTGTGCCCAGGGGCACGCTGATCAGGAGGTCCCCCCCACGCTTACCATGCATCTTCTTCCCTTGTCCATGAACTCCCCGTCCAGCCATGAACTGCCTCTTATACCTGAACTCTTGTAGCGTAGTCTTGCTCCCATCACCTACAATATAGACGCTTCCACCCCCCCCACCATCTCCACCATCAGGCCCCCCGAATGGAACGAACTTCTCCCTACGAAAACTAATCACCCCGTTTCCTCCATCACCACCCTTTACATAAATCTGAACTCGATCTATCACTAATCCACCGGTTGAATATATTTTATTTTCTATAGTTCATTATAATCTATGTGGAGAAGATACTAAAGGTAGTAATCATAAGGCTGTGGGAAGTGTGGAAACCGCTATTGCTAATCATAGTGGGATGTATTTGATGAGAGGGTGTGGAGAAAAGGTGAAGAAAAGTGAAAATTGTGGAATATTCCGTAACTCAGTGAATGGTGACGACAGGACACTGCTTTGAAAAAAGGAGACATAACGGAAAAGAAGTTGTCCACGGAAAAGGGGAGATTTCCACAGAAAACGAGGGTTTTTCCACAGATTTATGTCACCTCCGCGTTATGTATAGCTGGCGCAAGCTAACCTGCCTTGGCGTAAAGACTCTCTCTGATCTCCAGCAGGTCGCGGAGCATTGCGGGGTCGGTGTTGATATCAGTCGTTATCTTCCGATACCCGTGTAGGACGGTGCTGTGGTCTCGGCCACCGACCTCCTTGCCAATTTGGGTCCAGGAGCAATGCAGCTCCTCCCGGAGAAGGTACATCACCATCTGACGCGCTATGGCGAGAGGTCTATCTCGCCTCTTGCTCTGGAGAACCTCCGTGGCGAGGCCGTAGTGCGTGGCTACCGAGTTCAAAATCACGGCCGACGTCAGGGCGCGCTTATGGGCATCGGTGGCTATCTCGGACAGGGACTTGGTCACGAGTTCGGTGGTCAGTGGCTCCTTGATGAGTCTGGAGTACGCCACGATGCGGTTGAGCGCCCCTTCAAGCTCCCGGACATTCTTCTGAATACGGCGGGCGATCAGGTCCAGCACCTCGGCGGGGACCTCAGCCTTCTGCTCCTCGGCCTTCTTTTGCAGGATAGCGGTCCTGGTCTCCAGGTCCGGCGGCTGCATATCAACGATCAACCCCCACTCAAACCGGGAGCGCAACCTATCTTCGAGCAAGGTCAGGGACTTCGGTGGGCGGTCACAGCTAAGAACGATTTGACTATTTGCGTTGTGGAGGTCATTGAAGGTATGAAAAAAGCTCTCCTGAGTTTGCTCTTTGCCGGCGATGAACTGAATGTCGTCGAGGAGAAGCACATCTACACTGCGATATTTATTCCTGAAGTCCTCGCTCTTCCCCTCCCGGATAGCGCTGATGAACTCATTGGTGAACTGCTCGCCGGTCACGTACATGACCCGGGGGCAGGATCGAGACACCGCCCAGCCGATGGCATGAAGGAGGTGTGTTTTTCCCAGGCCGACCCCGCTATAGATGAACAGAGGATTGTAGCTGCTACCGGGGTCAGTCGCTACTCTTTGGGCTGCGGCGTGAGCGAGGCGATTGCAAGTCCCCACCAGAAACGTCTCGAAAGTGTACCTGCGATTGAACTTCGCGGGGCTGGCCCGCTGGCTGAATTGCTGGCTGGATGTGGACGGCGGAGTAGGGCCCAAATCCCCACCCCCGTCACCCAGATGGACTTGAAATTGTACTGTTAGGGGGCGGCCGGCAATGCCGCTGACGGTCTTCTCAATCAAAGGGTGCAGTCGCCGCTCCAGTGACTCCGTGACGAAAGTGCTGGGCACCCCAACTATTAAACTCCCGTCCCGCTGGGCCAAACCGACCGTATGCTTAAGCCAGGTTTGATAGTTGGCTGAGCTTACTTTGACTTGTAGCTCTTCGAGCGCTGACTGCCAGATATCTGCTGCCGACTTCGCTTTCATGCCATCCCTCATCTCTACAGATCGACAAAGCAGCCCAGCACCGGCGAGCGGTGTTGTAGCGCACAAGTTAGAACGACGCAGGGTCATTCTATTACGAACCTCGGGTAAAAGCGCACAGTCTACCGACAAACGGCACTTAACCCCATTTCGCATCTCCCCAGAGAGATACAGTCCCCTTTGGCAGTGGCGGTTCCGGGGGATGATGAGAGGATTAAAATTATTGCTTCTAACAAGGCAAGAAGAAGAGACCTGACTGGGGAAAGCGGGTACAAGAATAGCAGACCGCAGGGGTTGGGGTCAAGCTGTTTTCGGACTTTTTTTGGGGGGATAAAAAATTTGACCTAATGGCTATTTTGCTCGTGGCGGGCAACTGAGGTGAGGATAGAGCTGAGGCTGGCGTGAGCAGATGGATGCCCCATAGAGGGCCTTGTTGTCTGTGCCCGGTGTCCCCTTCTGTCTCCATCTACACTATTCCTCGAATTTCTTAAACACAAGGCAGGCGTTTTGGCCCCCGAAGCCGAAACTATTCGACAGGACCACCTTTACATCTTTGTTCCTAGCTACATTGGGCACGTAGTCCAGGTCGCAATCGGGGTCAGGGTATTCGTAGTTTATGGTGGGATGGATAATGCCGTCGGTTATTGTCTTGATGCAAGCGATGCCCTCCACCGCGCCCGAGCCTCCCAGGATATGACCGATCATGGATTTGGTGGAGCTCACGGCCAATTGGTAGGCATGATCTCCGAAGAGCGTCTTTATGGCGAGGGTCTCGATGGGGTCGTTAATCGGTGTCGAGGTGCCGTGGGCGTTGATGTAGTCGACATCGTTGGGTTGTAAGCCGGCGTCTTCAATTGCTAAACGCATTGCCCGGATGGCCCCATCGCCATCGCTATTGGGGGCCGTCACATGGTATGCGTCTGAGGAGATACCGATGCCGGCAGCCTCGGCAAGGATACGAGCGTTGCGGCGCAGGGCATGATCCAGGCTCTCGAGGATCATGACCCCGGCTCCCTCTGAGGGGACGAAGCCATCCCGCTTGGCGTCGAAAGGACGGCTGGCTTTGGTCGGCTCGTCATTTCTGGAGGTCAAGGCTTTCATGACGCAGAACCCGGCTATACCCGTTGGACATATCGCTGCCTCGGTGCCTCCAGCCACCATGACATCCGCCTTGTTCTGCCGTATGACCTCCACTGCGTCGCCGATGGCCTGGGTCGCGGCCGCGCAAGCGGTGGTTAGTGTGGACGAGAATCCTTTGAGCCCGAAGATAAGGCTGATCTGCCCCGCTGCCATGTTGGGCAGGATTATGGGCATGAAAAACGGGGTCAGCCTCATCCCTCCCTTTGTCAGGAGAACGTGGTGGCCCTCCTCGGCTTCGGGGAAGCCGCCGACGCCGTTGCCGACGAGCACGCCTATGCGGTCCGCCTGCTCCCGGCTGAGGTTAAGTCCGGCGTCCTCGATGGCCATCCTGGTGGAGGCGACGATGAACTGGCTGAACCGGGCCATCCTGCGACTCTCTTTGTGGTCCATATAGTTACGGGGCTCAAAGCCCTTCACCTCGCCAGCTATCTGGCAGGTCAGCCCGCTAACGTCACAACGAGTGATGGGAGCGATGCCCGACCTACCTTCGACCAGCCCCCGCCAGTATTCATCGACGGTGAGCCCCAGAGGGGTTATCGCTCCTAGCCCGGTGACGACGACGCGACGCTTCCCCTTCTTCCCCCCGCCTGCTCTCTTAGGGCGTGTCTTGGGGGCAGGCTTGATCTCCTCCTTGTCCTCGATGCTGCCAAGCAGATCGTCGATTTGCTTTTCGACCTCTAAGGTAACTGCGTCTGCTTGTTGCCTCGGTCCCGATCTTGCGTGCCTCATCGTAATCCTCCTTAGCTGCGTCGCCTGTTTCCTCCCCTGTCATCGGGGGTAGGGCTCGGGACGTAAGCCCCTTATGTATTCTATCACCTCGCCGACCAGGAACAGCGAGCCGGTGGCGCATATGAGGTCTCGCTTCCCTGCCCTTCTCTTCGCCTTCACTATCGCTTGGGCAACGTCTTTTGCTATCTCCACTGTTAACCCTTGACCAGCGAACTCGCTGGCCACTGCCTCGGCGGTGGTAGCCCGGGGGTGGCGAGCCCGTGTTGCGATAACGCTGTCGGCTATCGGTGCGAGCTCAGCCACAATCCCGGACATGTTCTTGTCGGCCGATGCCCCTATTATAAGTATTAAGTGGTCAAAGTGGAAGTGCCTCTCAAGCGCCTCTTTGAGCTTCCTTGCTGAGTCACTGCTGTGGGCGCCATCGACTACCAGGAGCGGCTTGCGTCTCAGAATCTGCAAGCGCCCTGGCCAACAGGTCTTGGCCAATCCGCTCTCTATGCTCTCCCTGGGGATATCAAGCGTCTCCAAGGCGGCAACTGCGGTGACCGCATTCTGCAACTGGTAGTCGCCAAGAAGGGGTATGGTCAGCCGGTAAGAGCCTTTCATCCCATTTACCTCCAGGGATTGGCCGGAGAGGTTGGAGCTTGTTTCTTTCCAGGAGATATCGCTTCCCACAGTGATTAGATTAGACCCTCTTTCGAGGCAGGTCTCCCTGATTACGGCCGCCGCATCCTCAGCTTGGGGGGAGCTGACCACGGGAATCCCCAGCTTAATGATGCCCGCCTTTTCGGCGGCGATCAGAGCGACGGTGTCGCCCAATACCTCCGTGTGGTCAAGGCTTATGGAGGTGATCACGCTAACCTCGGGAGTGACGACATTTGTGGCGTCCAGCCTTCCCCCCAGCCCCGTCTCCAGCACCTGGAAATCAACCCCCTTCTGCTGAAAGTGGAGGAAAGCCGCGGCGGTTAGCAGTTCGAAGGTGCTCAGTTCACCGTAGGTGCGGTGGCGATCCATTTCTTCAACGTGGGATCGCAGTCTGGCTACCACATCCGCCAGCTCTCGCTTAAGAATTGGCTTGCCAGCCACCATAATCCGTTCACGCAGAGTGATAAGGTGGGGAGAGGTGTAGAGGCCGGTATTGTAGCCAGCCGCGATAAGAGCAGCCGCGATCATGGAGGCGGTGCTTCCCTTGCCCTTGGAGCCGGCTATGTGAACAGCCCTGGCGCTGAGGTGGGGGTTGCCCAACCGGCGCAGCAACTCCTCCATTCGCCTCAGGTCGAATCTGCTGGCGTAGGCGTATCCCGGCCATCTCTCGTAGTCAGTACGCTTGAGGAGGAAGTCAACTGCTGCGGAATAATTCATCGTACCAAATTGAGGCTATTATATCATCGAGGGCGAACGCTCAACAAGCTTTAGCCTGCTTGCTGGTGGCGAAGCCCGCGGCGTTGTATTATACTTAGCGAGGTTAAGATGGCGGCGAAGGGAGAGAAGAATGAAGGGGAAGGACCTGCT
>QIGA01000090.1 GCA_003229915.1 Chloroflexota bacterium | reverse complement strand
CGCACCTTCTGATGCAAGAGAAGGATGAGCTATTTATCCTGAGCTGGGGTGCTGATTACCCTGATCCGCAGAATTTCTTGGATGTATTGTTCCACAGTGGCACAGCGGATAACATCGGTGAGTACAGCAACCCTGAGGTGGATACTTTGCTCGAACTGGCGCGAGAAGAGAAAGATTTCGAAACCCGTATGGCCCTTTATCAACAAGCAGAGCAAATCATGGTCAACGACGCAGCTTCCCTGCCTATATACTTCGACGTTAGCTATACACTGGTCAAGCCCTACATTGTGAACTTACCGCTCACGCCATTGTGGTTGCCTCGCCTCAAGTATCCTTCCATTCAGCCGCACTAGTCGTTCCCCTGGTCTTCCCTTCCTAGCTGCTGCCGCACGTGGAACAAGCGCTGCAACGCAATCAGGTTGGAGAGCACCGCTATTATCCACAGAATCACCAGCATCTGATTGAAGATAAGGCCGATGGCCAGCAAGATGACCCTCTCGGGGCGGGTAAACAGCCCTACTTCACACTCTTGCCCCAGCCCTTCGGCTCTCGCCCTCACATAGCTGGTCATTACCGAGCCCACCAGCGCAGCACCTACCAAGAGTATCTCCTGATAAGAGCCTTTATCCGCGTAGTAGGCCAACAATCCCAGGAACAGTGCCGCCTCGGAGAATCTGTCGAACGTTGAATCGAGGAGCGCCCCAAATCGAGTGCTTCTGGCACTGATTCGAGCTACTGCACCGTCCAGCATATCGAAGGCTCCCGAAAGCAGCACCAGAAAACCACCCAAGAAAAAGTGGCCTGTGGCTAATACCCAAGCCACACCAAATGTAAGCAACAAACCAGAAATTGTTACAACATTGGGGCTTATCCCGATCTTGGCTAGTAGCTTAGCCGGGAGGCTATTGACACGCTGCGCCAAGGTGCGTCGAGCCTTCTTGAGCACACGTAATCTCCTCGCTGATTACCAAAGGACGTCCTTCCAGCAAATCCTGGTAATAGGACATAACTTGTTGGGACACCGTTTCCCAATCATAATCCCTGGCCTTCACCTTACCCATGGCACCCATGCTCTCCCGTAGCGGCTTATCTTGAAGCAATTGGAGAAGAGCATCAGCAAGTGCTTGCTCGTCCCGGGGCTTCACCAACAAGCCATCAACTCCATGACTGACGACGGCAGCATAGCCTTCAATGTTTGAGACAACGGTCGGTTTGCCAACTGCCATAGCTTCAAGCAACACTAAGCCGAAGCTTTCCTTATCTGTGGCTGGGGAACAGAAGATATCAGCGCTTTTATAGTAACGCGGCAGGTCGTCATAAGATACGTAGCCAGCAAAAACAACGTCCCTCAGGTTGTGCTTCATCACAAGTTTCTGATATTTTTGCCACGAGCGGCCTTGAGGTCCAACCACGATCAGCCTGCATTCGGGGAATTCCTTCTTAACCTTCTCATAGGCACCAAGCAGGTATTTGAAGCCCTTCCTTTTCTCCATTCTGCCAACAAAAAGGAGGTTTAGCTTGCCATCACAGAACTGCGGTAGAGGAGTCACTTCTCCAGCAAAGTGCGGAAGGTCTATACCATTGGGAATTATCTTGTAGTCACCCGGGAAATACTTGCTGACAAACTCCTTTGCTGCGTTCGAGACCGCTATTCTGCCATCCAGCTTGTTGAACCACCGGCCAAGGCATATTGGTTTCCAGAAAGGGTAGCCCCAACTCCTGGTACGAAACGCGTGGAATGTACCCACGGTGAGTTCCTCTGATGAATGGTGCAACACCGCGGTGGCCAGTGTCGGCATCAAGGGCTCGTGGATGTGGATAACGTCGAATCTCTCCGCTTTAAGCACGTCCTTGATTCGACTGGAAAAGACCAGCCCTGGCGATACAGGGCTGCGGACGACAGAGCCACTGGCACGGATTGGAATCGGTCTGCCGAAGAGAATGATATCTCCGTTCTCTCGGGTCTCGTGGGGCTTGGAGGAAGGAGCAATGATCTTCACCTGATGGCCCATTCCAGTGAAGTTCTCCTGGAGACGAGCGATATGAATGTTCACTCCACTAGGAAAGGCGTAATCGTAAGGAGAAACCAGAGCTATCTTCATAGTTTCCCTATTTTCTCTTGCGCCGCTTTCCTTTTGCGCTGGCCGCGCTGTCTGTTGCACTCCCCGCCTGGCTTCCGGCAATGAAATCCTCCGTCAACTTCCGCGCTTCCTCATCTGTATACTGTACTGGTGGGGATTTCATGAAATAAGCAGCGGGGCCGCCTAGCGTACCACTCAGGCCCCTGTCCAAAGCCAGCTTGCAACATCTTATTGCGTCAATCACCACACCTGCCGAGTTAGGACTATCCCATACTTCCAGCTTGAGCTCCATATTCAATGGCACATCGCCAAACGTGCGCCCTTCCATCCGAAGATAACACCACTTCCGGTCTTCAAGCCAGGGTACATGATCGCTGGGGCCTATATGGATATTCCCCGGGCCCATATCATAGTCAAGCTGAGAAATTACGGCGTTAGTCTTCGATATCTTCTTCGACTCCAACCGTTCTCGCTCCAGCATGTTGTAGAAATCGGTGTTGCCCCCGAAGTTCAGTTGATAAGACCTCTCTAGCTTAACACCTCGCTCGCGGAAGAGCCTGGTAAGCACACGGTGTGTAATGGTTGCGCCCACCTGTGATTTGATATCATCACCGATGACTGGCAAGCCTGCGTCTTTGAATCTATCCTGCCAGTATCTTTCGCGAGCTATGAATACGGGGACGCAGTTAATGAAAGCGCAGCCGGCAGTCAGTATCTGCTCCACATACCACTTCGTGGCCTCCTCACTACCTACAGGCAGATAGCTAATCACAACGTCGGTCTTTTTCTCCTTAAGGAGCTTGACGATGTCCGCAGTAGAACCAGGCGCCTTAGTGATAATCTGGGAAAGATACTTTCCCAACCCATCATGCGTCATACCCCTTTCGACTGTAACACCAGTGGAAGGAACATCGCAGAACTTGATGGTGTTGTTCGGAGGAGCCATTATGGCTTCTGCCAGATCTTTGCCAACCTTATTGCGATCTATGTCAATGGCAGCCACAAAATCGATGTCGCTGATGTGATAGCCACCCAGATTAACATGCATCAGCCCAGGAACAAAGTCTTCCTCAGAGGCATGCTGATAATAATACACTCCCTGAACCAATGATGAGGCACAATTGCCAACCCCGACTATGCCCACATTTATCTTGCCCAAGTTCTAACGCTCCTTTCCTCTGGCAGTACAAAGACCAGCTTGCCCAATACTGAATCTTGTGATATTCTCGATGCCGAAAGAATGCTTTACGACTTCCATACGCATACTTGTATGAGCGACGGCGCCCTGTCGCCACTTGAACTGGTGCGAAGGGCGCTCGTCAATGGTTACCATGCAATTGCGATTACTGACCATGTTGGTATCGGATACCTAGAGAGGCTCGTTACTGAGACTACCCGGGATTGCGCACTGGCCCAGCGGCACTGGAGCATCACTGTTATTCCTGGTGTTGAACTCACTCACATCCCAGCAGCAGCGATCTCGCAGACCGCGCTGACAGCCAAGGAACTTGGTGCAAGACTTGTAGTAGTTCACGGTGAAACCTCCGCCGAGCCCGTTGAACAAGGTACAAACTTAGCCGCAGTAAAATCCCCACATGTTGACATCTTGGCCCATCCTGGACTAATAACTCTTGAAGAAGCAAAACTTGCAGCTGCCAACAACATATACCTCGAAATCACAACACGCCGAATACACTCTTCGACTAACAAACACGTTGCCGAGATTGCTCGCTTAGCCGGAGCAAAGCTCCTCATCAGCTCGGACGCTCACAGCGAACTCGACCTACTCACTCCCGAGCTAGCCCATTCCGTCGCCCTGGGCGCGGTTCTTTCCGACGACGAGATTGAGAATGCGCTACAAACTAATCCACTTACCCTTTTAGACAAGCTGCCCTTTAGATGACGTTTGTGGAAATTCCGTGGCTCAAGACCTAGCCTTTGCCAATTCTAAATACCGTTGTCCCACACTTAGCGCACTTACCTTTTGTTGCGGGTTTCCTGTTCTTAAGCGTCACTTGGCTTGGGCTTTGGATATCAACCTTTTTTCTGCACTTGAAGCAATACGCCTGCACAGTCTCACCCCTCTCTAGCTGGTAAGACTATACACACCTGCAGTAGGAAATGTCAAGATTTGATATGTCTGTCGGCAAAAACCTTTCGAGGCCGCCAGCAATCATGCTCCTCATCATAGTAGAGAATTGCGATGAAACGACCATCTGTAGAATAGGCCCGGCTAAGTCCCACTGAGGGTCTCTCTTCCTGCGCCCGCGGCACAAGACATCCGTTTACTATCGCCCTCTCATCATCGTCAGTGACAGTTATGGGAGGCAAATGAAGAACAGCCACATCGATTGGATGAATGAGCCCAAGCCAGTGCCCATTCCTGAAAGCAATCTCAATCTGGGTGATGGTAACCGCATCACCAATGTAGAAAGGCCCGCTTCTCAGACGGACCAAGTTTCTGAGATGAGCCCCACATCCCAACTTCCCTCCCAAGTCATGAGCCAAGGAACGGATATAGGTCCCTTTGCTACACTCCACCTCCAAAATGAGCAGTGGGGTGCGCCACTCCAATATGTCGATCCGGTAGAACTCAACCTCCCTGGCTTTTCTTGGGACTTCGACCCCTGCTCGGGCCCAGCGGTAGAGAGGTACGCCCTGATATTTGATGGCGCTATACATTGGCGGGATCTGTTCTATCGACCCACGGAAAGAGGCTGCGGCAGCCTCAACATCTGCCCTACTGAGCGCCGAGGCATCGCCTCTTCCAACAATTTTCCCCGTGGCATCATATGTATCTGTGACTATGCCCAATTCAATCTCGGCTCGATAGGCTTTATTGGCTCCAGCCAAGAATTCAACCAATCTGGTCGCTTTTCCAAGGCAAATCGGCAAGACGCCTGTGGCTTCAGGGTCCAGGGTCCCCCCATGCCCCGCCTTGCGTTCCCCGCTAAGCCTCCTGAGGGCAGCCACAACTTCAAATGAGGTCATCCCCCTGGGTTTGTCCAGGTTCAGGATTCCGTCAATAGGCACCTTTAGTCCACTTCACCAAGACCGTCGTTGGGAGCCACTTCTTTGATCAAGTCAAGAAGACGACTCCCTCGCTCAATAGACTCATCGCGTTGAAAGCTTAGCTGGGGAATATTGCGCAATGTAAGACGCTCGCTCAGACCGCGACGCAGAAAGCCCGAGGCAGCAGCAAGTCCTTCTTCTACCTGCTTCTTCTTCTCCTCAGGTCCCAGGACGCTTATGAAAACCTTGGCGTATTTCAGGTCAAGGGAAGTATCTACTTCCGTCACACTCAGCAATCCACTAAGCCTAGGGTCTCTAATCTCATGCAGCAATAGATCACTTAGCTCTTTGCGGATAATGTCATTGACCCGGGCTATTCGCCGTGTACTCATCTCACCTCAATCCAGGTCAAGTTCAAGCCACCTTTTCCGTCCTGTAGGCCTCGATAATATCGCCAATCTCGAATCCCGAGAGGTCCTCAATACCGATTCCACACTCAAAGCCAGCAGCCATCTCACGGACGTTTTCTTTGAAGTGCCTCAGACTCGACACAGTTGACTCGTGGATAACCTCACCGCTACGGATAACCTTAGCCTGACCGCCACGGCTCAACTTCCCGTCGGTTACGTATGCACCTGCTATCTTCCCTTGCTTGACACTGAAAACAGCTCTCACCTCAGCATGACCTTCCACTACTTCCTCATAGGTGGGCTCCAGCAAGCCAGCCAGTGCCTTCTCAACGTCTTCAACCAGTTTGTAAATCACTTGGTATGAACGGATATCAATGCCTTCCGAGTCAGCAAGGAGCTTCGCCCCAGGCTCTGGGCGGGTGTTGAATCCAATGATAACTCCTTTGGAGGCAATAGCTAACATGACGTCGTTTTCGGTGATGTTACCGATATCAGAATGGACAATTCTCACCTTGACCTCATCGCTTCCCAGTCGTTCCAAAGAACTCCTTATGGGTTCCAAGCTCCCCTGGACATCGGTCTTCAAAACAATGCTGAGGTCCCTTACCTGCCCTGTTTGAATTTGCGAATAAAGATTGCTCAGTCTAGCAACTCTCAGGGGGCTTCTCCCTCCTCGCTCCCTTTGCCGCCGCAACGCTTCAACCCTTGCCTCCTTCTCGCTACCAACCACGGCAAGAAGGTCCCCCGCCAGTGGAACGCTGTTCAGCCCCAATATCTCAACAGGCATAGATGGCCCAGCTTTCCTCACCCGTTTGCCTTTGTCATCAAACATTGCCTTGATCTTGCCTGAAGTTTCACCGACTACTACATTATCCCCGATCTTTAGAGTGCCTGTTTGAACCAAGATGGTAGCCAGAGAACCTTTGCTGCTGTCCAGGCTCGCTTCAACAACTGCCCCAATGGCCGGGCGCGTGGGATTGGCTCTTAGCTCCTGGACCTCGGCGACAATGAGCAGGTTTTCCAGAAGCTCTGATATACCATCCCCTCGCTTGGCAGATACTGAAACACAGACGATATCCCCTCCCCACTCCTCAATCAGCAGGTTTTTATCAGCTAGCTGTTGCTTAACTCGCTCAGGGTTGGCTTCTGGCTTATCAATCTTGTTGATCGCCACCACAATTGGGACCTCCGCTGCTTTGGCATGGTCAATTGCTTCTACTGTCTGAGGCATCACCCCATCATCAGCAGCAACAACTAGAATTGCTATATCCGTAACCCGTGCCCCTCGAGCACGCATCGCAGTAAACGCCTCATGCCCAGGAGTATCGAGGAAAGTGATCTTCTGACCGTGGACCTCGACCTGATAAGCCCCGATGTGCTGGGTAATGTTTCCAGCTTCAGTATCCGCGACATTAGTTTCCCGGATCGCATCGAGTAGCTTGGTCTTGCCATGATCAACGTGGCCCATTATTGTCACCGCAGGAGGACGCGGCTGCTGCTCTGCGCTGTCCTCCTCTGTAAAACGGTGCCTTTCATCACCCGCATCCGAGGCCTGGGGTTCTTCCCTAACCTCATAGCCGAGATCAGCCGCGATAACCGCTGCGCTGTCGAAATCGATAACCTGATTTACGTTGGCCATAATACCATTTCGCATCAAGTGCTTAATCACCTCTATACCGCTAACCCCCAAAATATCAGCCAACTGCTTGACCGTCAGCGCGCGAGGAATTACAATGCCTGCTTTGCCCCCTGACCTATCGTCACCAGAGACTTCGACCTGCCCAACATCCTTATCTCGTGTAACCTTACTCCTATTTCGTGTAACTTTACCCCTGCCGACTCTTTGCCTCATCCACAAGCTCCTTCGCAGAAAACCTCAGAATTTACCCCCGGCCTCTCAACACAATTGGTCAGACTCTTGCTAAATGCCAGAAGGCCTGCACGTTGCTCAGGTGCAATCTGAGATTTCAGAGCATATTCTAGCCTTTTTTTCTTCAGGCCGATTTCCCAGCATTCCTGCAATTTACAGAGATATGCTCCTCTTCCCGCTTTCTTACCTCTAGGATCAATCTCCAGACTACCATCTACGGTTCGCACAATCCTCACCAGTTCCCACTTCGCCCTCTTCTGCTTGCAAGCGATACAGGTGCGTTCTGGTACGTGTTTAGGACGCTTTGGGGAGCCTGTCATACAAACCTTCACTCCTCCGAGAAATCGTCTAGCTCATCATCTACCGCCACTACATGAATCTTTCGCCCTTTCCTTGCCTTACCATCTTCCTTTTTCTCTTCCCGAGAAGACTTCTTCTTGGTCTTCTTCTTTCCTTCGGGCCCAGCAACGGCCTTTGCTCCAAAAATATCCTCAGCGAAACGAATCTGTACTTTCTCAGAAGGCTTTGTCTCCTCGGGGGGCGCTTCATACGGGACTAGCTCAACCTCTTCCTCGATTCCCCCCGGAACCTCCTCCGCTGCTTCCTCTGTCAACTCGAGTATTCCCTCAGCGCTTACCCCAAGCTCAACTGCTGGCGATACTCTCTTCTCCTCCAATGGTGGTGGGTATAGGTCAAGCGCTTCTAGTCGCTCCCTGACCTCGCTAAGAGATTTCTGGCCGAAGCCTTTCAGTTCGAGCAGTTCCTTATCGCTCTTTTGCAGAAGCTCCCCAACTTTCGTTATGCCCTTTCCGAGCAGCAGGTTGAAGGTGCGTCCGGAAAGCCCTAGTTTTTCCAGCGGTAGATCGTATATCTCAGGTGGCACTGTAGCAAGCGTCTTCCCCACTCCCTCCCCGGCCAAAACAGCCACCCCTAACTCCTCCACAATCGCTTCAGGACGCGCTGCCCTCTCCGCATCAGCAGCGCTTACACTCTTTATGTCAATTCTCCATCCACTGATCCTCGCAGCAAGTCGGGCATTCTGCCCCTCCTTGCCAATCGCCAGCGAGAGTTGATTATCAGGAGCAACAACCACGGCAGTATTTGCCACCTCATTGATATCCACACTGATCACCTGCGCTGGGCTCAGCGCGTTGGCGATAAAGGCCTTGGGGTCGTCATCCCACTGGATAACATCGATTCGCTCGCTATTAAGCTCGCTAACTATGTTCTGAATCCTGACACCTCGGAGCCCAACACAGGAGCCCACGGGATCAAGTCCCTCCTGCTTCGCTGCGACCGCCACTTTACTGCGATAACCGGCTTCCCGAGCAACCGCCTTAATCTCCACATTCCCGTTAAAAATCTCGGGGACCTCCAGCTCGAATAGTCGCCGCACCAAATTCGGATGCGATCGGGACATTATAAGACGCGGGCCCCTATTTGTTCGATTCACCTCCAACAGATACACTTTCAGCCTTTGTCCCACACGATAACGCTCGTTCCGCACCTGCTCACCAGCGGGAATTATGCCCTCGGTTTTGCCTAGATCGATGACAATCTGTCTGGGCTCTATCCGCTGCACAACGCCACTAACTATATCTCCTTCGCGATCGATATACTCTCCAAAGATAAACTCGCGTTCGGCTTCCCGCAGGCGTTGCAGTACCACCTGCTTGGCAGTCTGCGCCGCGATCCTACCAGAATGGAAGTCGGCGGTTTCAACAGCAATCAACTCGTCCAGTTGGGCATCCTTCTTGAACTTGCGAGCCTCGCTTAGCGATATCTCCTGATAGATGTCTGTTGGCTCTTCGACAACGACTTTGGTAGTATACACCTTAACGTCACCGCTCACGGGGTGAATCTTCACTGATATATTCTGGCGCGCACCGATCTCGTCCTTCTTGAAAGCAGTGGCCAGGGCCGCCTCAACCGCTGAGAAAACCACCTCTTTAGGCAGATTCCTCTCCGCAGCCAATTGGGTAATGGCAAGTAGAAAATCAGTTTTCATCTTGCCTGACCTCCTTTTTCGGCACTGCCTTGATCGAACCAACAAAAAAGTGGGTTAAACCCACTTCACTTCGCTTCTTTGTGCAGAAAGTATAGCACTTTTTGTGTTAGAATGCAACCCCCAGCACTTGCTCAGTACAATCTTAGACGAAGGTAGTATATAGCCTCATAGCTAAATGCTGTATCCTACATTCTAGCCATTAAGACTATTTCTGGGGTCATACCCGACCCAAAGCTGCCATAAGATTCAATCTAAAACAAGGCACCAGCCCTAATAGCGAAGCGCATCCCCAAGAACGTAAGCGGAACGGTTATAGTCAAGCTCCGATGACAGTGTCTATGTTACGACCTGTTGTAAAGTCCAGAGCCTGACTCACCGCAATGGCTCCTGCTACCCAAAACTATATCGCTGCTCCTCTCAGCTTTCCTTGCGCTCGGTATTGTTCTTGATGTCAGTCAGGGTCTCACTGATGCGAAACAGCAGAATAAGCACCTCGCACACCACTCTCCACAAAAGAGGGCCCAGTACCAGATAGACCAGAGCTAACACTCTCTCCAAGACGTCGTCCCCTCCCACTAATCCCCAAATCCCAGAGATTATGATTAGCGTAACACCTATCCAGAACACAATCTGGATAATAACGGGCGCTAGCATCCTGCGAAATGCCCAAAAATCACCCATGTATGCCCCTTTCTACTACCAACGTTCTAATTCCTGACGACGTCGCTGCCAAGATTGAAGTGGACACAAACCTATCTGCCTTCTATGTAGGTGAAATCCGCTTCCCTGAGGCTGCTGTCAGATCACTACCCATAAAAATGGTGGAGGGCACTTTCAGAAGCGCCCTCCACTGATTGTTTCCTCTATTTTGTTTGTTTCGAGCTCGGCATCCTTCCGGTGTCTATCACCGAATGAGGCCTCTTATGCTTTAGACTGGCCTACTTTCACTGCCTGGAGCCGCACCCGAGGTTTCGGCCCGCCCTGCCTCCCAGCAGGGCCTTACTTGTCAGTCTGCAATACTCCATATAGTTTATGAAGCCTCATGTGCACCTCCTCTGATTTGACTCGGCACCCCTTGGCTCCGTAAGGTAACGCTACCACAAACAGCCTCAATTGTCAACTATCGGACACGAGGTCCAATGCAACTGTGCGGCGTCATTGTAACAAAATTGCAAGTCGGTTCGCTACTTCCCCCAGCTTCACAAGTTCCGCGTCCTTCTCGCTGCGCAGTTTCACTTCAGCGCTATTCGATTTCAAAGTGCGCCTGCTGACAACGATTCGGGCCGGCATTCCCAGGAGATCGGCATCATTGAATTTGACCCCCGCCGATTCCGTGCGGTCATCGAAAAGCACCTCGAACTTGCGCTCCTTAAGCTCCGCGTAGAGTGCCTCCGCAGCCGAGACTATCTCGCCCTCTTCCCCGCCCAGGGCGCAGAGATACACATGGTATGGTGCTATAGGCACGGGCCAGATAATGCCCTTTTCATCATGGTTCTGCTCGATAGCTGCTGCCAGCAGCCGACCGATTCCGATGCCATAGCATCCCATGACCAGAGGCTTCTGATTGCCATCTCGATCAAGGTACAGGGCACCCTGTTTCTCACTGAAGGCAGTTCCCAGCTTGAAAACATGGCCTACCTCAATCCCACGCGTTGACAGCAGGTCACCGCCACACTTGATGCATTGATATCCTGCCACAGCCTGGGCTATGTCTATCATTAGATCCACCTTGAAGTCGCGCGGATAGTTGGCGTTCTTCAGATGGACATCCGCCTTATTGGCACCAACAACGAAGTTTTGCCCCAGCGTTATGGAGTCGTCGGCAACGACTTTGATTCCGCTGAGTCCTGCTGCCGAAGCCGATCCCGCCACCAAGCCAGCTTCTTGCCCCTCCTCATCATTGGCCAGTCTCAGATCAGAGCATTTGAGGGCATTCTTGAGCTTGACCTCGTTCACCTCAATATCACCCCGTATCGTTACAAAGACCAGTTCACCATCTACCGAGTAGAAAACGGCTTTCAACGTGCGCTCCTTGGGCACGCCCAGAAACCTGGCAACCTCCTCTATAGTCTTTGCTCCCGGAGTAGCCACTTCCTCTAGAGACAAGAGCTGTTCACATTCCAGACTCGTCTTGGCGAACGTTGCCTTCTCCACATTAGCCGACCAGCCACAGCCATTGCAGTAGATGATCTCATCCTCTCCCGATTCCGCGATCACCATGAACTCGTGCGAATCCTTACCGCCGATAGCCCCGCTATCGGCTTCGACTACCACAGTATCAAGCCCACATCGCGCATAGACATTCTTATACGCCTGCAGCATCCTCTGGTAGCTGATATCAAGGGCTACCTCATCGACATCGAAGCTATAGAGGTCCTTCATGGTGAACTCGCGGACCCTCACCAGCCCACCGCGAGGACGGGGTTCGTCGCGGAACTTCGTTTGTATCTGGTAGAGCATCCGAGGGAGATCCCGGTAGCTCTGTACGTTGCGGCGCGCGAGGTCAGTGATCAACTCCTCATGCGTAGGAGCGAGTACGAGCTTCCGCTCCCTGCGGTCCAGCAGGGTAAATAACCCTTTGCCGAAGGCAAGGTCACGACCGCTCTCCTCCCATATCTCAAAGGGCTGGAGGACGGGCATGCTCAGCTCCTGCCCACCGGCGGCGTCCATCTCCTCGCGGATTATCCGCTCTATCTTGCGTAGCACCCGCCATGCCAGCGGGAGATAAGAATAGACCCCTGCCGCCACCTGATGAATCATGCCTGACTTTAGCAGTAGCTGGTGACTTACCGTCTCCGCCTCCGCCGGCACCTCACGCAGGGTTTTGCCAAAAAGCTTAGTTAGACGCACTCTATACTCACCTCTTTTACGAATAGAAATAGTGGCTTAATGCCTTGACATTGCACTCGGCCCAGTACCTGCTAGTATACTTCTTACCTCCACCATCAGCGCCTCCAGGAAATCAGCCTCCTCCACCGTTCGAACCTTCTCTCCGTTTCTGAAGATCACTCCCCTGCCTTTGCCGCAGGCGATGCCTACATCCGCATCCCTGGCCTCGCCGGGGCCGTTGACCACACATCCCATTACCGCCACCTTGATCGGTTTCTCGACCCTTTGCAGCCTCTCCTCGATGTCTTCAGCCAGTTTCACAATGTCGCTCTCAGAGCGTCCACAGGACGGACAGCTAACGAGTGTAGGTCCTCCCTCCCTGAGTTTCAATGACTTCAGTATCTCATAGGCGCACTCTACTTCCTGGCAAGCATCGGCAGTTGTTAGCGATACTCTGATGGTATCGCCGATCCCCTGATAGAGCAGAACTCCCAAGCCCACGGCACTGCGAATGGCTCCAGCCTGGGGCAACCCCGCCTCGGTGATACCCAGATGCAAGGGGTATGGTATCCTCCCAGCAATTGCTTGATACGCCTCGATCGCGGTCGGGACATCGAAAGCCTTCACCGATACCTTAATCAAGTCGAAATCCAGGCTCTCCAACAGATTAACCTCGTCAAGCGCCGCATCAACCATGCGGTCAACCACCGAAGACTCCTGGGACGACGATTTGGGCAAGCTCCCGGCATTAACGCCGACGCGTATGGGAACTTCCCTCTCCCCGGCAGCACGAACTACAGTCGCGATCTGATCGGGAT
>QIGA01000064.1 GCA_003229915.1 Chloroflexota bacterium | reverse complement strand
AGCATACGCCGAACAAAATGCAGAAGGGTGCTCTTTCCAAACTCGTTGGGGCCATATAGCACGTTTATCCCAGCCGTCAATACAGTAGCGTTTCTGCCTGCGAAGACGCCGAATCCGTCTATGTGTATCTCGCCAATCCTCATATCATTCAGCCTTTACAAGCATATTCAGCGACCAATCCCTGGCCTCTCTTGCGAGCTCCAGTAGGTCGACCTCGGACATTGTATCTAGGTACTTCTGCCCTCGCCAATTCGTGAACAGGGCTTCGAGTCGCTCACGGATGTGCTCCCAGTGCTCGCTTTGAGGGTTTTCCAACCCATCGTAGATAGATACGATGTCAGATATAAAATCATTCCCCCGCCTCAGGAGTTCGAGATCATATGTTCCAGCTGTTCTCAGATTCAGCTTGTCGATCCAGATTCTAGGGAACCTATCCTCCCAAGACTCTCTGATGTGAGGCAGAATATCGTCCATTGTGCTGCCCCTACGTAGCTCCGAGTCGAGATCACTCCTGCCACTTAATGTCAGCCGTAGTACCACATGCCGGCTGCTCATCTCGGCTAAGACGAGCTCACACATGTGATTGATTGAAGCGATGATATCATCAACGGTCACACAACATGATATATCTATAGAGTCTGTTTTGTAGCGAGCAGTGTCCGTAGCAATGAATTGGATCTCGGGTTCAATGCCGTGACCAAGCGTCACTAGGCAACAGCCCTTCTCACCTGATTCTCCAGGATGCGTGCTCTGCGAGCAGCCTGGGTAAACGATTGCTGGACTGTTGACCTGTAGAACGCTGTGCTTGTGAATATGCCCCAACGCCCAGTAATCCATTCCTGCGTTTGACAAGTCCGCAATGCTTGAGGGAGCGTAGGGTTTATGCGCAGTATTGGCTAGGATGTTTGTGTGGAGCAGGCCAATTCGGGGAATCTCGCCACTACCAGCGGGGAATTGCGGCACTAGGTTCTCATATACATCGCGCTTCTTGAAGCTGATTCCGCAGATCTCCGCAATGACTTCACCATCACGCACAAGGGGGTAGCACTCCACTCTGTTACCAGGGAAAATGAATACGTTGTCGGGCCAATCTAGCTTGGTTGACCAACTATTTAGTGGATCGTGGTTTCCGTGAACGATATATGTTGCGATTCCCTTTTCGCTTAGACGATTGAGACCGTCCCTAAACCGCAATTGCGCGTGAAGGCTTCTATCTGCACTGTCGTATATGTCACCAGATATGACTACACAATCGACTTTTTCTTCTATCGCAATATCGATAATATTGCAGAACGACTGATATGTGGACTGACGTAGCAGTTCGCCCAGAGGGCTATCAATGTCTGATATGCGTTTCAGGGGGCTATCGATATGTAAGTCAGCACAGTGCACAAATCTAATGGTCTTCATTTTCGCCTTGTACGTGAACCCAAGTGTACTAAGCCAATAGCTCGTGAGGGAACAGCTTAATAGATAGTCACGATAATGTCAACTATTCCTCAATTAATGAGCTTCCCGCGAAACGGGTAGCGTTTAAAAGCATCTGAAGCTAAATCAGCAAACAGCCACGGATACGGTCGAAGCTAAGTTCCAAGGATTTCAGGCGTTTCGCGGGAAGCTGCAATTAATACATCCGGTGGCAAATAAGACACATGAGGGCAATGGCAACAGAACGAAGTGGTTTTTGAGCAGTGGAACCATCGATAAGATTAATTGTATTATTTCTTGACCGCACTCTGGGCCCTCACCAGGAGAACCGGGGTGTTCGCCGCATGGAGAACCTTGTCCGCGATACTGCCGAAGGCCCAGCGCCCGATACCGGATCGGCCATGTGTTGACATGGCCACCACATCGGCTGATATTTCATCGGCGAGCCTGATGATCTCCTCAGCCGCCGCGCCCAGCGTTACCTCAACCCGCGCGTTGACCCCTCTCTTTTGGAATGCGGAGACCACTGTTTCCAGGTAGTGTTCGGCTTTTTCCCTGAACCGCTCGATATCCTCAGGCTTGAAGGACATTTCGACAGTTTCCCCTGGGATGCTGTAGACAAAGTAGGTGGGCGCCATCACGTGAAGGAGAACGACCTCCGCTTTGAGTTTGGAGGCGAGCTCCTCAACATGGGGAATTGCCGCCTCGCTTTCCTTTGAGCCATCCAGGGGAAGCAGCACCCTGCTTATCGTGACTTTCTTACGTGCTTTGAGACTGGTGCCATTGGCCCTGATGAGCGCCACCGGCCTCGTCGTAGCCCTCGCTACCTTGGCCGCCACGCTTCCCAGCACCCAGCGCCTGATGCCAGACCTGCCATGGGTTACCATGATGATCAGGCCGACATCTTCTTTCTCAGCGTAGTCCACAATCTGCTCGGCGGGGTTGCCGACCAGAAGGGTTGAGCTTACCTTGGCCTCTTTCTCCTGCCCTTTCTCAAGATGCCTTCTTGCGCCGCGTTTTGTGGCCTCAACCATTTTCTGGATGTAAAGCTCGTGCATGCGGTGATGCTTCTCGTCGGCTGATTCGCAAACATATATCAAGACGACCTCGGAACCCAACCTCCCGGCGAGCTCCTCAGCATAGGGTAGGGCAGCTTCGGCCAGCTCTGAACCATCCAACGGAACAAGTATCCTCTGGTACATGTTAGCCTCCTATTAGTATTCGCGCGACTCCTGGGCTTGACCCAAGCGAGGTTTGCGCATCCTCACTCCGTCGCCTTCTGTTGAAGCTCGTAGAGCCTTTTCAAACATGATCACGGCCTCTTCAAGACCTTGTCATGCTCTCCTGCATTGCGCACGATGATGGTTGCTCCAGCCATCTCGAAAGTCATTCTTAGCCTTCCAGAGGGACGAGCTTCCCAGATGTTTTGCCTGCCCTCCATTTTCTTAACGTGGAGGCCAGGGTGTCTCAGGTTGTCCCCCAACAGAATGAGTGCCTTGCGAACACTCCGTTTCTCGACATCGGTGAGTTTCTCATATGCCTGCTCAAATCGCTCAGTAAAGAGGATCTCCACAGCTATGCTTTGCCCTCAAGATACTTGGCCGCCTCGGTAGCTGACTTGAACCTCTTTACCCGGCCAGCTTTAATATCCTCGTCCGCCTTGCGCTCTCCCCTTTGCCACTCTTCAGTCCAGAAGTAGGCTTGACTGGCATCGACAAGCTTCTTCGGTGTCAGCACAATGTGCCCTTCCTCATCGATCTCAACCTCAACGAAATCACCAGGCTGCATGTTGGTCTTTATCCTGATTTCCTTGGGAAGAGTGACCTGGCCCCCGTTTGTTAGCTTTGCTAGCATACCCATTGGAATCTCCTTGGTATATTGGCTCATTATGCCATTGGCATAATGAGATTCTAACACACATAAGAGCGATAAGGCAAGCGAAAAGCGATTGAGGTCATTTATCGATGCTTTTCTACCCCAGAGGAACATCCCCAATCGGAATTGAGCCCTTATCACTTCTTGGCCTTCTGTTGAAGCTCGTAGAGCTTGGTGATGGCCTCGAGGGGAGTCATCGAGGAGATGTCCATCCCGAGGATTGCATCTATAATAGGGGGCTTCTCCCCGAAGAGCAATAGCTGCTCCGAGGAGGCCTTTTCTCGACGGCTGGGGCGTGTGCCCCGCTCCGCTTTCTCTTCAGTATGGTTCTCCAGCTCGGTCAAGACCTCCTCAGCGCGATGCACAACGGCTCTGGGCAGCCCCGCCAACTGCGCCACGTGGATGCCGTAGCTCTTATCAGCACCCCCGGGGATTATCTTGCGCAGGAAGACCACATTGCCGCCTTCCTCTGTCACAGCGACGTTGAAGTTCTTCACCCGGGGCAGGAAGTTCGCCAGCCCAACCAGTTCGTGGTAGTGCGTGGCGAACAACGTCTTGGCGCCGAGCCTCGGATGATTGTGGATGTACTCTGCTACAGCCTGAGCGATGGAGAGGCCATCGTAGGTTGATGTCCCCCGCCCGATTTCGTCCAGTATGATCAGCGATTTTGAGGTGGCGTTGTTGAGTATATTGGCTGTCTCCAGCATCTCTATCATGAAAGTGGACTGGCCAGTAACCAGGTCATCTTGAAGACCAACCCTGGTGAAGATGCGGTCCACCAGACCGATGGTAGCCGATTCCGCGGGGACGAAGCTGCCTATCTGGGCGAGGAGCGCGATTATCGCTACCTGCCGCAGATAGGTTGACTTGCCCGACATGTTAGGGCCGGTGAGGATCATGAGCTGGGCGTCTTTATTTGAGAGGTAGACATCGTTGGGAACGAATTGCTCATCAACCAGCACTCGCTCAACCACAGGATGGCGCCCTCCCGAAATCGTTATCGAGTCATCCGTGGTCAGCCTGGGACGGGCGTAACCATACCTGGCTGCCGCTTCAGCGAAAGCGGCGAGAACATCGATCTGGGCTATGGCAGCGGCGATGTTCAGGATGCGGTCCCCCCATCCTCCCACCTGACGGCAAATCTGGCGAAAGATAGCGGTCTCCAGCTCAGTGATCCGGGACTCTGCACTGAGGATCAGGGATTCGTACTCCTTAAGCTGCGGCGTGAAGTAACGCTCCGCTCCCACCAGCGTCTGCTTGCGTATGTAGTCATCGGGGACCCGGTGTACATGGGCGGAGGTAACCTCGATATAGTAGCCGAACACCTTGTTGTAGCCCACCTTGAGCGACTTGATGCCGGTCCTCGCTCGTTCGGTTCGTTCCAGATCGGCCAGGTATCTCCTGGCGTTTGATGAGGACAAACGAAGCTCGTCCAGCTCGCTGGAGAAACCGTTCTTTATCACTTCCCCTTCTCCCACCGTTGCCGGAGGCTCTTCCTCTATGGCATGGGAGATCAACGTAACGATATCGTCACAGGGTTTCAGCTCCGAGTAGAGCCACTCCAAATCCCCCTCCCCTTCCATAACGCTTCTCATCCGAGGGACATGTTCCAGGCTGCGGCGCAGGGAGACCAGCTCTCTGGGGGTGGCGATGCCGGCCCTCACCCGGTTGACCAGTCGCTCCATGTCGCTGAGCTTGCTGAGGAAACCTATTACCTCGATCCGCCGTGATGACTGGAAGCAGGAAACAGCCCGCTGCCTTTGCTCCAGTTGTTCTATGTTTAGGAGGGGCTGCCCCAGCCATTTCTTGAGCAGTCTGCCCCCCATGGGCGTCTTGGTGAGGTCGATAACAGATAGGAGGGAACCGCTGGTCAGCCCCAGGCGGCTGCTCTGAAACAGCTCGAGATTGCGGCGCGTCTGGGTGTCCAGGGTCATGTAGGACTCGGTAGTGTAGGTGGCGAGGCTGTTGATTTGGCCCAGGACACCTTTTTGAGTCTGCTCCAGGTATTGCAGGATGGAGCCCGCCGCTCTCACCGCCAGCGGCAGATGGGCGCAGCCATAGCCCTCCAGAGACGCTGCCCCGAGGGTATCGAGCAGGGTCTGTCGCGCTGTGTCCAGCTCAAACCACTGATCTTCGAGCCGCGTGGCTGGTGCTTCGAACCACGACTGGGGGAGGACGGAACTATGGGGAACAAGCACCTCCGAAGGTCGAAGTCGCTCCAGTTCGAGAGGAGCGTTGTCAGCACGAATCTGGGTGGTAGCGAACTCGCTCGTTGTTATGTCTATGTAAGCTATCCCCGCCTCTTCGCCTTCGACAACTACGGAGGCAAGATAGTTGTTCGCCTTTGTTTCGAGCAGATTGGTCTCTATGACTGTTCCTGGGGTCACCACCCGAACCACCTCCCGGTCGACTATGCCTTTCCCCGCCGTAGGTTCACTTACCTGTTCACAGATAGCCACTTTGTAACCCTTGTTAATGAGCCTGGCCAGATAGTTGTCCAGGGCGTGGTGGGGAATCCCCGCCATGGGGTAGCGCTGCCCCTTGCCCATCTCCCTGGAGGTCAGCGTGATCTCCAGTTCACTCGAGATCAGCTTGGCATCGTCGTCGAAGGTCTCGTAGAAATCACCCAGGCGGAAGAAGACGATGGCTTGAGGATAGCTCCGCTTGATCTTGAGATACTGGCTTCTGATAGGGGTCATCTTTTGGCTCATCATCAGCTCGATAACGTTTTGGCTATTTTACTAGAACCGCTCCCCTGAGGAAAGGGCTAAATGAGTCAGAGATGCGATAAAGTATCCTCGAAGCTGTGTTTTGGGGTAGCGGTCTTAAGACCTGTGAAATCGCTTACTCTGAGCAAACCCGAAGGGCTGTCGGCAGACGTAGCGTTGCCGCTCCTGTGGCAACGAATCTTCGTCGTGGCAGGGGTAGCGACGCTACAGTAGGGGCGTTCAATTGAACGCCCCAGAGGTAGGGTGAGTGCAGCGCAGCGAAACCCACCGTCCAATTGTGCATTTGGGGTGGTGGGTTCCATTTCATTTCACCCACCCTACGATTATTGGATTATCACCCGCAGGGTGCATCGTAAGGCCCCTCCCCTGGCGGGAGGGGCCTTACATTTATGCGAAACCATGCCAGAGACTAATGATTAACGAAATCCACGGATTAAGGGGGTGTACCATCTATTGACAGCTCTATCATACGCTGGTATAGTGCTATTCAAACAACTCGTTCCCGAAACTCCTATAATCCTCAATACCGAGTGCGGTCCCCACGTTTCGCTCTAACTCGGAGCGATGGATGTTGGCTTTGGCATTACCTCAGTAGACGATATTTTGGAAATCCCGCTCGATATCGTCTCCAGGATAGCTAACATTGGATAGAGCAATGGCTAAAAAACTATTGCTAGTTAATCCAGGCGACGAAGCCAAGCTAAATGCAATAAGCGTGCGTCTTTTCACCTTCCCACCTCCAAGTTTGGCCTATTTGGCCGCTTTGACCCCCTCTGATTGGGACATAAAAATAGTTGATGAGAATATTGAGCCGATGACCTTTGAGGATGCTGACCTGGTGGGCATAACCGCTATGACCTGGAATGCTCCCAGAGCATACGAAATA
The DNA here is from genome assembly GCA_003229915.1 of Chloroflexota bacterium. Lineage (GTDB taxonomy): Bacteria > Chloroflexota > Dehalococcoidia > SZUA-161 > SZUA-161 > SZUA-161. Next base: position 6,250 of record QIGA01000064.1, on the reverse strand, counting down.
TCCGAGCAGTACAGGCAAAAGGGCATTAAGACGGTGATGGGCGGCATTCATGCCTCTATGATGCGTGATGAAGCTATACAGTTTGTTGATTCCGTTGTTATAGGTGAGGCTGAATCTGTTTGGCAATGTTTGCTCCATGATTGCGAAAGAAATGAGTTGGAAAGGTTCTATAGAGGGGAGCGCATTCCTCTAGAAAATCTTGTTATACCTAGAAATGACCTCTATTCTGATAGATATAGACTTAAGGCATCTGTGCAAACAGCGAGGGGCTGCCCTATAGGTTGTGAGTTCTGTTCTGTAACCACTTTTCATGGTCGAACGTATAGACAACGACCTGTGGAAGAGGTACTGGATGAAATAGAAGCCCTGAACTGCGGGGAGTTCTTTTTCTCAGATGACAATATTCTAAGTTACGGGAAAAAGGCGGAAGAAAGGGCGATTCAGTTGTTCCGAGGGATGGTAGAGCGAGGATTGAAAAAGCGATGGGCTTCTCAAGTAGGGATCGATTTTGCAAGCAACCCCGAATTATTAAGGTGGGCCCAAAAATCTGGTTGTTTGATAGTACACATCGGTTTTGAATCTGTAATTGAAGAAACACTTGAAGGCATGCATAAAGTTAGAAACCTAAAAGTGGGTGTAAGAAACTATAAAGAGGTAATCAAGAGAATGCATGACCATGGCATTGGGGTACATGGGGCTTTTATTTTGGGCAGCGATGGGGATAGGAAAGATGTGTTTCAGAGAACGATAGAATTCATCCTGGATTCAAAGATAGATACAGCCTCATTCACAATCTTAACGCCTCTTCCGGGGACAATATTGTATGACAGATTGAGGGCTGAAGGGAGATTGTTGCGCACCAATTATCCCGATGATTGGAGACACTATGACTTCGAGGAGGCTGTATTCAATCCCCGGCACATGACCCCTGATGAATTGGAAGAAGGTGTTTACCAGGTGTACCAAAGCGTTACCTCAAGAGCAACGTCATTAAGAAGAGCTTTTAATTCGCTTATCCAAACAAGAAGCTTGCCTTTGACCGCTGTCGCTTATTCATTGAATCGAGGGCTTGGTGCGCTTGTGACGCAGAAGTATCAATATGTGAAGCATGTATTGCCTCACAAGGTTGGGGGACTATAGTCTATCCCACCCCCAGCTCTTCGTATCTGACTTTGGCCAGCGGAGGATGCATCATGAGAATGAGGCCCGCAGCGATGGGTATGGAGGTGGTTTCTACCTGGAAATGGGTAATGAAGTCGGCGACTTTGGGGACGAAGTAGCCAGTCCCCACTCCGAAGGCCATTGCCAGGAATATCCAGGGTGTGAGGAAGCGGTGCAGAGCTGGAAGCCTGCGGATCGCACGCTTCGGCTCTGCGTAATTCATAGTCGGTTTGTGGGCTTTTGAGGGTCTATTGTCCGCGCTTGAATTTCTGTACCAAGCTCCCTCAGCATTTCGGATACCCTTGCCTTTATCGCGTCCCTTATCTCCCTGACCCGCTCCGGAGATTTGCCCTTGGGATCTTCCAATCCCCAATCCTCGGCCTCCACAGAGGCTGCGGTACATACTCCCTCCACCCCGCAACCCATCGTCACTATCCTGTCGGCCTGCTCCGCCATCTCGGGGGTGAGCAGCTTGGGCCTGCTGTCACTTATGTCTATGCCCACCTCTTTCATCGCCTCGACCACTGTAGGGTCAACAGCAGCGGCGGGATCAGTGCCTGCCGAGATCGCCCTGGCTTCTCCTCTGGCGAGCCGGTTGAAGAAAGCCTCGGCCATCTGGCTACGGCCGGAATTGTGAACACAGACGAAGAGAATGGTCTTCATGACACTCCCCAAACCTTAATCCGTGAGTCCAGCTTCAAAATGCGCACCCTGCGGGTGACTGAGTACAGGCCGTTTCTCCTGTAAGTGTGTGTCGGGTTCTGATCAGCGCTATCGATGGTGCCGTCGCTGTCGAAGTCCCACGCCCAGCTAATAACGTCGAGTTCCTGCGCTCGGGTATGGGAATAGCCCGATAGTGACTATTTACCGCGAAGGTAGGCATCGATGGAGGCGCCAGCTCTCTTGGCCGCGCCCATGGCGCTGATCACCGTGGCGGCTCCGGTGACAACATCTCCCCCTGCCCATACGCCGGACTTGGTGGTCTTGCCTGTTTCCTCATCCGCGACTACTGTGCCTTTCTTGGTCGTATCCAGTCCTCCGGTAGTAGTGGGCACCAAAGGGTTGGGTGAGGTGCCCAGGGACACGACCACGGTATCGACATCCATGATGAACTCGCTGCCCGTCTTGGGGATCGGGCGGCGACGACCGCTGTTGTCGGGCTCACCAAGCTCCATCTCAACGCACTCCATGCCGGTAACCCATCCCTGTTCGTTGCCAAGGAACCTCACCGGGTTGGTGAGCAGCTTGAACACGATGCCCTCCTCCTCAGCGTTCTCGGCCTCCTCCTGCCTTGCCGGCAGCTCTGTTCGGGAGCGGCGATACACGATGGAGACCTTCGAAGCGCCAAGTCTGACAGCGCACCTGGCGGCATCCATAGCTACATTACCGCCACCGATGACGGCGACCTTCTTCCCCACCTTGATCGGGGTGTCGTACTCGGGGAAGAGGTAGGCCTTCATAAGGTTGATTCGCGTCAGGAACTCATTGGCGGAGTAGATGCCATTCAAATTCTCACCTGGGATATCGAGGAACATGGGCAAGCCAGCCCCTGTTCCCAGGAAGACCGCGCCATAGCTGTCTTCCAGGAGTTCGTCAACTGTGGATATCTTGCCTATCACCGAGTCCAGCTTGATCTCCACCCCCAGCGACTTCACGTAATCCACTTCAGCCTGGACAATCCCCTTGGGCATTCTGAACTCAGGGATGCCATACGTCAGCACGCCGCCAGCGACGTGCAGTGCCTCAAGGATGGTGACCTCGTACCCGCGCTTTGCCAGATCGGCGGCAATGGTGAGCCCCGCCGGCCCGGAGCCGACCACGGCCACTCTCTTGCCGGTCGGTGGCCCGACCTCCGGATTCGAGTCATTTTGATGGTTGAGCTCCCAGTCAGCAACATAGCGCTCCAGACGGCCGATAGCTATGGTGGCGCCCTTCTTGGCCAGGGTACATACCTCCTCGCACTGTGTCTCCTGGGGGCAGACCCGGCCACAGATGCCGGGAAGAGCGTTCTTAGCTTTCAGCGCCCTGACGGCCTCGGGCATATCGCCGTCTCGCAGTGCCAGAATGAATTCGGGGATGTTCACCCCTACAGGGCAGCCCTCAACGCAGGGGCGATTCTTGCACTGAATGCAGCGGTTGGCCTCGGCCAGTGCGTGTTCCTCTTTGTATCCCAACGCCACTTCGTCATAATTCCTGGCTCGGTCTTCAGGCTCCTGCTTGGGCATGGGCACCCGGTTCAGATCCAGTTTCGACATAGTCCTCTACCTCACTCCTTGGCTGTGTTGCCATAGCTCCAGAGATTGCTTTTCTTCGTCGAGATAGGTCCGCTGCCGGGTCATGAGCTCGTCCCAATCGACCTTGTGCCCATCGAAATCAGGGCCATCGACGCAGGTGAACTGCGTGACGCCGCCGACTGATACGCGACAGACGCCGCACATGCCAGTGCCGTCGACCATAATCGGATTGAGGCTGACAATAGTGTCTACCCCGAACGGCAGCGTGGTCAGCGAGCTAAACTTCATCATGACGGTGGGGCCGATTGCGATCACGCGATCGATCTTCTCAGTACCCTCAAGCAGCTCCCTCAAAGGAACGGTAATCACACCCTCGCGGCCATATGAGCCGTCGTCGGTGGTCACTATTACCTCATCGCTGAAGCTGCGAAGACGGTCTTCCCAGAAGACCAGGTCTTTGGTGCGAAAGCCCATTATCGAGATAACCCTGTTTCCTGCCGCTCTCATCGCACGGGCGATGGGAACAATAGTGGCGATGGCGAATCCGCCGGCCACGCATACAACGGTGCCGAACTTATCGATGTGCGTCGGCAAGCCAAGTGGCCCGGCGAAATTGGCGATGGATTCACCGGCCTGCGCGGTAGCCAGCTTGCGGGTCGTCTTCCCCACCTCCATGAAGACAACGGTAACCGTGCCCTTTTCCCGATTCCAATCAGCGATGGTAAGCGGGATGCGTTCCCCCTTCTCATCCATCCTGATTACAACAAACTGCCCCGCCTGTGCCTTTCGGGCAACTTCAGGGGCAGCGATCTCAAGGAGATGGATTTGGGGGGTGAGGTCTTCCCTCGCTACGATTTGATACATGCACCCTCCCATTTTCATTGGAAGTAGCAGACGGCAAGTCCTCCCTCCAAAGAGCCCCCCGCCTCACTCCACGTCGGGATTTGGCAATAGCCGCGACGTCGGTGGCTCTCGCCTCTTTCCACGGTAATTGTAGCACCTCCTCGACTGAAACGCCAGTAGTGGCGACCTCCCTGAATCCGTGAATTTCATTAACAATTAGTCTTTGGCGTGGTTTCGCATAAATCCCCTCTTCCTTGAAGGGAGAGGTTAGTCCCTTCTATTGGGCGATACTACAGGTTCTAAGCTCCTCCCGGTTTCGGCGGCGTATCCCCCAGCGGTGCCAAAGTGGGAAGCCCAAGCTTTAGCCGGCCTATGATGAGTTTGCGCACCTCCATGGGCCAGGAGGGTAACAGCAGTCCCCTGGCATCCCGGAAATAGCGCTCTATGGGGAAGTCGGTGGTATAGCCATAGGCCCCAAAGGCCTGCAACGCCTTGCTCGTTACTTCTAAGGCTGCCTCGCAGGCAAAGACACCGGCCATTACTCCCGGGGGCAAATCAGTCGTGTCCTCAGGCAGTGCACCCGCCCGTAATACGAGCAACCGGGAGGCCTCAACCATGGTGGCCATATCGGCAATAGCGCACTGAACGCTGTCAAAGTTGGCCAGCATTTTCCCAAAGGCAACAGGACGTTCCTTGACATATTGGGTAGCTGCCTCTGAGGCCGCTCGGGCCAGGCCCACGGCGATGGCACCAAGCCCGGGCATAATGAACGTCGCCACCTCTCTTGTCGCTTTTGGTAGGATGCCCTCGGAGATCAGGTTAGCCCTGGGCACTCGGCAGTCCTCGAAAAACAGCTCCCGGCTAACATCACCGCGAAAGCCCAGTTTCTCCTCCTTTTTGCCGAAGGAGAAGCCGGGTGTGCCTTTCTCTACTACTAGTCCCGATATGCCCAGGGGGCCCTTCTCCGGGTGGGTTCTGGCCAGCACCATGTAAATCTCGGCCTCGCCGCCGTTGCTAGTGAAACACTTTGTTCCGTTGAGCACATAGGAGTCATCCTCCAGCCTGGCTGTGGTCTGCACGGTGTAGGGCCAATTTGCTCCGCCACTGGGCTCAGTAATAGCACAAGCGCCCAACCGCTGGCCCTTGGCCATGGCAGGCAGATACTTTGTCCTCTGCTCTTCATTCCCAAGTGAAAGGATCTGGCGAGACGCGCCGCTGCTGCAAAGCAGTGCCATAGCTACTGAGGCGCAAGCTGCAGAGATCTCTTCGAGAGCCACCAGAAAGCCCAATTTATCAGGTCCCGTGCCGCCGAAGTCCGGTGGCAAAACAAGGCCAAATAGACCCAACTCGCCCATCTTTCTCACGCAGTCCCAAGGGAACTCACCGGATTTGTCGATCTCCGCAGCAATGGGAGCTATTTCCTTCTCAGCAAAATCCCTCACCATCTTTTTCAGCATCTGATGCTCTTCGCTAAGCTCAAAGTCCACAAGACACCTCCTTAATGTTGATATTACCTGGGCCTGCGTCTCCGTAGCACCGCTTTGCTCCCCCAGCCACTATCCTGGTCAACCCAGGGTGATCACTTTGTCTGATTCGGAGATCATCTCTACCAACTCTGACATGGTTGAGATGGGGCACGTGCCTGCCTCCTGATGCCTGACATTGAGGCAGGTGCCACAGGCCAGCAGCCGTCCGCCGCTGTCGAGGAACTTCTCCAGGGCTCCAGCAATGTCGAAGGTCCTGTCCCTGATGTTTTCCACCTCCACACCACTGCCAAGGAGGAACACGCTAACCTTGTTTCCGGTGCCGAGCGCCTCACTGCCTAGTCGCAGCGCGTTCCACGCGGTCTCAGGGTCATTGGTATTGAGGATGATGCCGAGTTTCACTTCTTGACGTCCAGTGAGGTATTCAATTTCACCAGCTCAGTGAGCGCGAAGACGGCGGGGCACCTCTCGCAGGCCAGTCGCTCTGCCTCCTCCAGGAGCCATTCGCCGTCGATCTTTTGCGAACGC
>QIGA01000129.1 GCA_003229915.1 Chloroflexota bacterium | reverse complement strand
GATGAACTGCTCTATCAGAGAAGCGTCCTGCCCACCGTATTCCCTGGGCCAGGGGCGGGAGAGCCAGCCCTGGGCTGCCAGCTTCTTCGCCGTCCGTTTATGGAACTCCCAGCACTCATCTACGCCGAATAAAGCCTCCATCGAGGTACCCCATTGGGGTGGGGCGCTCTTCATCTCCTCCCTGAAGAAGTCCTCGAATTCCTTCTTCAGCGCTTCCTCTTCCGGGGTGTATTGAAAATCCATTGGTGGCTCCTTGGTAGCTTCCGGATAGGGTTTCGAGCCGTTTCCAGGCTACCCCAAATTTTAAGGAGTGGGGAAGTCCCCAAGCTCGCCGATCCTCTCGCCAATCTCCTCTATTGTCCACCTTCTCCCTATGTCAATGGACTTCGCTATGTGCCAGGGCTGGAACAGCTCGAGCTTACCTCCTCTGATCGAGAGAACGCGTCCCGTTATGTTTTGTGCCTGGTCGCTGGCGAGGTAAACCACAACCGGGGAGACATTCTCAGGGGCGAACTCATCGAATACGCCCTCATCAGTCGGCGGAGGCCCGATGTTGACTTCTGTCATCCTAGTTCGGGCCATGGGAGCGATAGCGTTGCACGTTACATTGTACCTTCCCATTTCCATTGCCCAGATGATGGTCATGGCGGCAACGCCCGCCTTGGCCGACCCGTAGTTAGCCTGCCCCACATTCCCCAGTAGACCGGAGTGTGAGGATGTACTTATTATCCGCCCGCTATCAGGTTTCCCTTCCTTGCTCCGCTCCCTGAAGTAAGCACAAGCCCACCTGCCGCAGTTGAACGTTCCCTTGAGATGGACTGCGATAACGGCATCGAAGTCCTCCTCGGACATATTAAAGCTGATCCTGTCCCTCGCAAAACCTGCGTTGTTGACCAGGATATCCAGTTTGCCGAAGCTGTCGGTGGCGCAATCGATGATCCTTTTGGCCCCCTGGAAATCAGCTACGTCTTCGTAGCTGGCCACCGCTGCTCCGCCTGCGTCTTTGATCTCTTTGACAACCTCGTCAGCCGGCTCTGGCCCTCCTCCCGTGCCATCCAATTCCGCTCCCAGGTCGTTCACCACCACTTTCGCGCCCTCTTGGGCCAGCGCGAGGGCGTGGCTTCTTCCCAAGCCTCTCCCCGCACCTGTGACTATGGCAACTTTGCCTTCCAGTACTCCCATTTCCCACCCCCTGTTTCACGGTTCGATGGTAGACGCTCGCTGCTGAAGGCCTATTCGGCCTTGTACTTGCCGATCTCCAGGCCGGGCACAAGGTCCATGCCTATGTGCCCCTCTTTCTCCAGTTCGGCATACTCTTCATCGGAAACGCCGAGAATATGCTTGTACACGTATTCATTATGCTCGCCCAGCCGAACAGCCGGACGGCGGATGTGATTGGGTGTCTTGGACATCCTGTAGGCCAGGCCGGGGTATCGGTGTGTCCCGCATTCGGGATGAGTTACCGTCTCAAAGAACCCCCGGTCATTCATCTGGGGGTCGTTGTAGGCATCGTCCGGGTGCTCAACAGGGCCGGCGGCGACACCTTCATTTTGCAACATGCGCATGACCGCGAAATGATCGTGCTGGCTGGTCCACTCCTCGATGTGTTTGTCCAGTTCGTCGTGGTTATGCCATCGCTTGAAAGCGTCCGAGAACTTGTCCTCTCTCGTCCAGTCGGGATGCCCCAGGGCGCGACAAAATCCCTGCCATTCCTTATCGGTGCGGATGGTGATACACACCCATCTATCCTCTCCGCGGCAGCGATAGCAGCCCTGGACGGCGCCATAGAGATCACGGTTACCTGTCCGCTCAGTGATTCTTTTGTTCATGGTGTAGTCCATAATCGCCTCACCCAACTGGAGCATGGTGGCCTCTGTCTGGGATATGTCGATGAACATGCCCTTCCCCGTCCTGTTGCGCTGGTGAAGGGCCATCACAATTATGAAGGTGGCGGTCGTCCCGGAGGCCTCATCGCCATGATAGATAGCCGAGTTTGCCGTCACGTCTCTGTCTATGTAGCCCCTGAGATAGGTGTGTCCCAAAAAGTCCTCCTGGTGAGCGCCCAGGGCACGATAGTACTTGAGCGGCCCCGATTGCCCGAAGCCCGACATGGAGACCATGATGATCTTTGGGTTCCAGTCCTTTATTACATCGTACGTGAGGCCGAGGTTTTCCATAACACCGGGCTGATTGCTCTCTATGAAAATGTCACTCACCTGGAGCAGCCGCCTGAGTATCTCCTTGCCCTTGGGTCTCATGGGGTCTACGGTGCAGGAAAGCTTGTTTCGGCCGTGTACATTGAACATGCAACTCCGGTTCCAGGGTCTGCCGTTAACCTCGTCATAGCCTTCCTTGAGGTACGCCGCATAGCCTCCCTTGACGAAATCCACGGCGTATTTTGCGTGCCTGGGCGCGGGGCCCCTTGTGCCGACGGCGAGGTAGTGAAGGGATTCCACCTTGATGACCTCGGCACCCCAGTCCGCCAGGTGCATTTCGGCAATGGGCCCAGCCCACATCTGCGTCATGCCAACCACCCTTATCCCCTCCAGCGGCAGCTTGGCCATTTCAGATAATCCTCCCTTCCCTCAGTTTCACCAGGTCTTCCTTCGAGTATCCCAATGAAGTGTAGACTTCTTCGTTGTGTTCACCCAGAAGCGGCGCGGGCCTCCGAATCTCCCACGGCAGCTCGGTGCATAGGGCTGGCCTGCCGGGGCAGGTCAGCCTTCCCACGACGGGATGGTCGGCCTCCGCCCAGAAACCTCTCTCCTGGAACTGAGGTTCCTTGAGCAGGTCCTCGGTAGTGTTGATCGGGGCGCTCATGACTCGTGCCGCCTGGCAAGCTTCAACTGCCTCCCTCCTGGTGCGCTCCATGACCCAGGGGTACCAGATGGTGCCCATGAACTCCTCCCTGCGTTCCATATTGAATTGATTCACGCCGCCGTATTTCTCCATAAGGGGCACCTTGAGCACCCTTTCGATGCGGTTAAGGAACATGAATCCGCCGGCTACGTCGACATAGCCATCAGCGCAGGGAAAGATTCCATAGGGATATTGCAGGAGTCCCGCAATATCCATTCTGGGCGTCAATTCGTTGTTATACTCGTAGGCCAGGAGCTCGCTCATCCTTCTGTCGATGGAGCTCATCTGAGTTTCCATCAGCGAGACATCAACATGCTGGCCGATGCCCTGCGCTCTGGCTGCATAGAGGGCTATCATGGTAGCTGCCGCGGCCATGGTGCCTCCCTGGTATTGGATCACGTTCATACCTTTCTTGACAGGCTCGCAATCACCTACGCCAGTAGTGCACATGGCGCCACCCATCCCATAGATGATAATCTCCGAGGCCTTGAAGCTGCGATAGGGGCCCGTCTGGCCGAAGTTGGAGACGGAGGTCATTACCAGCTTGGGGTTGACCTTCTCCAGGGTCTCGTAATCCAATCCGATACTGGGCATAACATGGGGGCTGAAGTTCTCAACTAAGATATCCACGTCCTTCACCAGGTCTTTGAGTATTCTCTTTCCGGTCTGAGTCTTCAAATTGAGGGTGATGCCCCGCTTGTTAGTGTTCAGGTATAAAAAGAGCCCGCTCTTCTCCGGATGAGGGTCATCCTCATGGAACGGGCCCAGTCTCCTCGCCGGGTCACCCTCACCTGGTTTTTCGACCTTGATCACGTCAGCGCCGTAGTCTGCGAAGAACTTGGTGCAGTTGGGCCCCGCGATGTGCCAGGTCAAATCCAGTATTCGGACATCGGATAGAGGTTGCTCAGCCATGAATTCTCCTTATCTGCGGGGAAGCTATACCGCAAGCCCTCGCGGCCCCAGTTCCTGAGCGATTTCGTGGAGGTCGAGTTTCTCCAGCTTCGTCTTCGTCTGGAGGCCACTGGCGACATCCCAGCCTCTGAGCTGATAGTATTCACCTTTCATCCGTTCGAACTCTGCCCTGTCAACCACCATCCCAATCCTCGAAGTTATCTCGCCGTCCTTGCCTGGAGCCTGTGCATTAGGGTTCATCGCGTGACCCTTGAGAGGAGTGGTGAAGAAGGCTTCCGGGATCATGTCGCTTTCCCTGCCCTTGTGCCCTTCTCTAATGTGTATCGCTCTCTGCATGTTGAACACTCTTTCACCTATACGGTAGAGCCCTTCCTCGTCAACCTCAAGCCCAGTTACCGCGGAAAGCATTCTGCTTTCGACAGAGGGATCTCCTACGTGATCGCCTGCCAGGGTATGTACGATCGGCCAGGCGAAGTCGCAAAGGATGAGGCATTCTTTGGCATACTCGCGATCCTGAATCTTTGTTGCCGCCAGCCCCTTCCCATCATAAGTGGAGAAATCGGCCGCTAATTCGCTCCCCCAGAACCTCGCGCCGATCTTGCGGAATACATCGCTGGAAAGATAGGCGCCCTCAAGTCCGTTGGCCCAGTTGATCCACTGGAACAGAGCCAGTCCCATTTCGTGCAGTTGGTTTACCGCCTGCCTGGGTTCCAGAGCATACAGCAATCCGTGTACCGGAAATGTACGGGGGCAGTAGGTCAGCAAATGACCCGCTTTCGACACGTAATCGGCGATAAGCTCTTTTGCTCCATTGCCCACTGCATCAGCCGCCTTCTCGATCCCTTGGGCAAGGACATCTCCGAAACCATCCCGGAGCGACATCTTCGTCACCAGGGCTTCCATGTACTCCCAGCTACCCGCCTTGGACAGGGGGATACCGGTGTTTTCGTCGGTCAGAATACCTGTGTGCCAGCACCTTGAGAGCCACTTCATCATCGACTCAATGGCGAGTGCGTCAACGCCGTATTCATCGCAGAGTCTGTTGACATAAAACGGGACTTCGTTCCGTTCCCCGTAGTACTTCATGGCCTTGTCTAGGTAGAAGAGCGAAGACCCGCACAGCGATTTCCCCCTTTTCTGGCCGTCCCTTGATTCCAGGATTACCCTGCCGCCGTAGCCAGTGCAGCCCAGGCAGAGGTCTCTCCTGATCTTCTGGCCCTGTACCGCCTCGATATGCGTCTCCAGCTTCGCTATTTGCTCAGCGTAATGCGGCCCCTTGTATAGAAGCTGGCGGATATATTCCCTGACTTCCTTGAGCTTGTCGGGGTTAGCTGCGGTTACTTTCCCCTTGCCCCGCACCGCGATAGCCTTCAGTTTCTTGGAACCCATAACGGCTCCGAATCCGCTGGAGCCGCTGGCGTCATTGTCGGCGAGGATTATGGCGTAGGAGACCAGGTTCTCGCCAGCGGGGCCGCAGGCTACTACCGCCACCGTACTGCCCAGCTCCTCTTTCAGGATTTCCCGCGCTGCAACAGTGCTCTTGCCCCAGAGCGCGGAAGCGTCCCTTATCTCGACGACGTCGTCCTCGACGAAGAGATACACCGGTTTGTCCGATTTGCCTTGAATCACCAGCCCGTCGTAGCCGGCGAACTTGAGCTGTCCTCCCCATCTTCCGCCGAGGTTGCAATAGGAGAACTCTTCGGGGGTCATAGCGGGAGCCTTGCCGCACACCTGCCACCGGGAGCCGGCCAGTCCGCTGAATCCTGCCAGCGGCCCGGTTACGAATATCATTCGGTTCTCGGGATCGAAGGCGCTGACACCTGCGGGCACCTCATCCCAGTAGATCTTGGTGGCGATTCCTCTCCCTCCCAGGAACCTGTCGGCATAGTCCGCTGTTGGGGTGTGGGTTATCTTTCCCGAGGATAGATCCACCCTCAGTATCTTCCCCGTATATCCATATCGCTCCGTCACTTTGAACTCCCTACTGGTCCTGGCTTGACTTTCGGTTTGAAGACGATAGAGGGTTTTAGATCGGTGGAATAAACGAAGCCTTCGGCCTCTCTTACATCTCCGTAGAGAGCCTCGATCTCCTCCATGGGCCCTGCATCCAAAGCGCGCATGGGGCATCCCGCCACGCAGATAGGCTTCTTGCCCTCCTGCAGCCTATCGGGGCAAAGGGTGCACATTTGCATCTTGGCGTTTGGCTCTGCTCCGAACTGGGGGGACTTGTAGGTACACGCTTGTAAGCAGAGGTCGCACTGGTCTTTGCCCAGGCACTTCGCCTGGTCAACCATCACGACTCCGTCTTCGTTCTTCTTCATGATGGCCCCGGTGGGACAGGCAACGACGCAGGCGGGTTGAGCGCAGTGGTAGCAGGAGCTGGTGAAAAAGGCGACGAATAGATCGGGGAACTCGCCCTGTTCTATGGTTGCCACCCTTCGCCAACTGGCCGGCCCCGCCGGCACGTCATGCCAGTCTTTACAAGCGACGACACAGGCATAACATCCGGTGCATCTAGTCTGATCGAAGTAGAATCCCATTTGCATTGTTCTAGCTCCTATGCCTTTTCAACTTGTACCAGGCCTGAGTTGCTGGGCATTGCTCCGCCTGGCGAGCGCTTGTCTTTGGTGAGAACATTGGCGCAACCCCCGCGGTCGACCCCCCGCTCATCGGGATCATACCAAGCGCCCTGAGGGACGTCGACCACGCCGGGTATGATCCTCTGGGTCACCTCGGCCGGGATAACGATCTCTCCCCGGTCGTTGAAAACCCTGACCAGGTCTCCGCCCTTGATCCCCCTGGGCTCGGCATCTTGGGGATTGAGTTTCACTGCTTGCAGTTCGAGTTCCCTCAGCCAGGGTATATTGTCGAACTGAGTGTGGGCCCTCCGCTTGAAATGGGTGGTGATCAACTGAAGGGGATACTTCTCAGCCAGTGGATCGTTGACGCTCTCCCAGGGCTCGATGTACTTGGGGATTGCTGGCAGCAGCGGCGTCTCTATCGCTGCGATCTGCTGGCTGTAAATCTCGATCTTCCCCGAGGGGGTGGGGAAGGGGTAATTTGCCGGATCCGCGATCTCGTTCTTGAAAGGGACGCTGGGTTCCGAGTAGAACTTCTCGACTCCTGTCTCCTTGAAGCGCTCGTAGTCTGTAACCGCGGGCGCCATGATCTGCTCGAGCCATTCTTCCTCGGGCTTGTCGTTGTAGTTGTCGATGCCCAGCTTCTTGGCTAGGGCCATACAGATATCCAGGTGCGACCGGGACTCTCCAAGAGGCTCGATAACCTTCCTCTGGTAGGCCAGATGCGGGCCGGCCCCCCACACGGCGTCGCTGCGTTCGAAGAAGGTGCAGGTAGGCAGCAGGATGTCGGCGAACTTGGCCGTGGAGGTGATGAACTGCTCCTGGATGGCGATGAACTCCAGCGATTGCAGCGCTCTCACCGCCTTGTTCACGTTGGGGTATTGATTAAGGTAGTTGACGTTGGCGGTGTAGACCATCTTGTAGTCGCTGTGGTAGCCGCCGGCTTTGCCCTTGAGGATGGCATCCATCACCTCGCTGTTGTGCAGGCGGGCCACCAGCCCGGGGCCTTTCGAGATCGCGGTTGGCAGGGCATCCCGCCGCCTGGGTGAGCCTGCATCGACCGGGTTGCCCCCGGTTTTCATCGCCGAGCCCATGGGCAATGGTGTCGTGCCGCGCTGTGTAATCTCACATCCAGGGCTGCCACCGTGGATGCCGATATTGCCGGTCATCGCGGCCAGAGTGAAGGCCGCGCGGTGAAACTGCTCTCCGTAGGCGGTGCGCCCCGGTGCTTTGCTGGGGAGCAACGCTGCTGGCTTGGTGGTAGCGTACTCCCGGGCGAGCTCGGCGATTGTTTGGGCAGGGATGCTGGTGATACCCTCGGCCCACGCTGGGGTTTTGGGCACGCCATCCTCCTCGCCAAGGACATATCCCTGGAAACGATCGAATCCAAAGGTGTAAGTATCGAGAAATCTCTTATCGTGAAGGTCTTCGGTGATAATGACGTAGGCCATTGCGATCAGAGCCGCAGTGTCAGTTGCCGGCCTGATAGGAATCCAGCGATCAGCAACGAGGGCCGCCGTGTCAGTATATCTGGGGTCGACCACTATGAACTTGGTACCCGCCTCCTTGGCTTTGGCCAGGGCGAAGCTTGAGCCACAGCCATCGATGATCACTGCGGGATTCTGTCCCCAGAGGATCGCCAGCTTGGAGTTGATGACGTCGCGGTGGTCTACGCCAGCGGGATACCCGTAAGTGGCCTGGCAGGCGAACATCCAGCCCTCGTTAGAGGCGATGCCCCACATCAGGGTGCAGCCCCCAGCCAGGCTGAAAACCCGCACTATTGTCCTCGTGTTGTGAACCTGGCCCATGTCCCCGCCGTTGGTCAGGTATACGACTGCCGCAGGCCCGTAGGTCTCCTTGACCCGCTTGTATTCGCTGGCCACTGTCTCCAGCGCCTCGTCCCATGAAATCCGCTCGAACTTCCCCTCCCCCCGCTCACCGACTCTCTTCATGGGGTAAAGGAGCCTGTCCGGCGCATAAACCCTCTGCCGGTAAGCACGGCACCTGAGGCAGTTTCTGAGCTGTGGCTCCTCTCCGTCATCCGTCTCCATACGCGTGATCACGCCATCCCTGACATAAACCTTGAGCAGACAGGCTCCGCCGCAATTCATATCAGTACCGATATAGTACGCCTTCTCGCCACTCGCCATATTTGCTACCTCCAAGCAACGCTGTTACTTTTCGATCGTAATGCTGATGCTCGGTATCCAGCCATTTCACCCGCCTTGACGAAACTTGGCTCAGTTTCGCTCCTCAGCAGGCCCCGGCTTCCGTGCCGGCCTACGGGACTATGGTAGACCTTGAGACGTGTCCCTTGTCCTGATTCTCAAAGGCCTCGTTGATCTCCTCCAGAGGGTAGGAACGAGAGATGATCTTATCGAAGGGGTATTTGTCCTTGGCACGGCTCAGGAAATCAAGGGCCTTCTTCAATGCCTCGGCGGGATATAACATGACACCCACTATGCTCTTGTTGCTCATCACAAGGGTGGAAGGATCGGCCTCATAAGTCATCATCGGGCTGATGTTACCGATCTCCAGGTAGCGCCCGCCGTTGCCCAGCATGTCTACGCCTTCGGGAATTACATGAGGGAAGCCCACAAGTTCGGCGACTACATCCGCTCCCCAGCCTCCGGTCAGCTCTCTTACCTTCAACCATCGTTCCGTTGGAGTCGTGACCTCCCTCATGTCGATCAACTCATCGGCTCCGAAGGCTTTGGCCAGCTCCAGGCGCTCATCGACACCGTCGATGACGATGACCTTCTCTGCACCCATGTCCTTGGCCACCGCGGTAGCGTAGATCCCCAATCCTCCCGCGCCCTGGATGGCGATGGTCTCCCCGAAGCCAAATCCCACTCTCTCCAAGCCATAGATAACCTGTGAGAGGGCACAGTTGGCTGGAGCCACCATGTCGTCGGTGACGTCGTCCGGTACCTTGAAGACGGTGTGATTGGGAGGCAGGTAGTGGTAGTCAGCGTAGACCCCCGTGAAGTGAGGGAATTCGTCGACGGGGCTCACCATAGCGAGGGGGGCCATAGGACAGGCGGGGTCGTTTCCCCTCATGCACGCCCGGCAGCGCCCGCACGGGTAGAAATAGCGGTGAACTACCCTGTCCCCGACTGCCAGGGGCTGGCCTGCGGAGTCGGTGAGAACGCCATCGCCCAGCTTGGCCACAGTCCCCGTCATCTCATGCCCTATTATCGCTGGTAGCGGTGCTCCCAGTGCCGTGAGGTTAACGTCTCCTCGCCACATGTGGAGGTCCGAGCCACATATGTTGGCCCTCGTTACCTTGACCAGGATGGCCCCGGGCTCGGGTTCGGGCACGGGATACTCTCTGATCTCCATGGGCTGGCCGAATCCTGTATAGACCGCTGCTCTTCCTTTCTCAGCCATTGACAGCCTCCTCCTTTGCTATGTGTAGACTCCGCCCTCCGACTTCGAAATAGCAACTGGCCCTCCTTTGGAGGGGATTATAACAGTGGCCTGGGCGTTAACGGTCGTTGTACCGTCATGGTTCATTACCGCAAGCTCACAATCGACCTTGTGATCTCCATCTTTTGGGCCATCTGCCTGTGGAATTCCCAGCATGCGTCGCTGCTGAACACCGTCTCATGCGATACCATCCATTCAGGGGGAGCGTTCTTCATCTCCTCCCTGAAGAAGTCGTCGAATTCCTTACGTAGGGATTCCTGTTCGGAAGTAAGTCGAAAATCCATACGCCTTTTTCCATGACTACGGTTTCGCTGACTCCAGTGGCTCCAGGAAAGCGGAGCGACCGTCCCAGTACTCCTCCCTTTCCGCAACAACGGCTGTCCCTTGCCCCATGCCGCCGCATATGGACGCCACACCGTATCTGGAACCACGGCGGTTCATTTCATGTGCCAGCGTGCCGAGCATTCGTATGCCACTGGCTCCCACTGCGTGGCCGATACAGCAGGCACCGCCGTTTACGTTCATCCTCTCGGGGTCTACCCCAAATTCCTTTATTAAAGCCAGAGGCACTACGGCGAAGGCCTCGTTCGTCTCCCAGAGGTCTATATCGGATGCGGAGAGACCTGTCCTTTCCAGGGCTTTCTTCGACGCCAAATACGCACTATAGCCCATGATCGCGGGGTCGCAGCCGGCCACGGCTACTGATCTCGCGGTGACCATCGGTTTCAACCCCAACTCCCTGGCTTTCTCCTTTGACATGAACATCGCCATCGAAGCGCCGTCGCTCTCTTTGGAGGAACTGGCGGCGTTGACCTTTCCATCTGGCTTATAGACGGGTGGCAGTGTACGTATCTTCTCGATAGTTGAGTCCGGCCTAACATCTTGATCGTAATCGACTGTTGCCACTGTTCCATCGGGCAGCTTGACTTCCACCGGGACTATCTCGTGCTTAAGCTTACCGTCTTTCTGCGCCGCTGCGGCCCTCAGGTTGCTTCTCAGTGCCCACTGGTCCATCTCCTCTCTGGAGATATCAAGCATGTCGGCAACGCTCTCCGCGGTAATGCCCATACCCATCATGGTGCTTTCATCTATTCTGGCAGCCATTTTGGGATTTGGATTTCCCCGCGCCGAGAATTCCCTGGCAAGCTCAAGAAGGTCGGTATCAGGGGTAATCACAGGATTGGGGAAATGGGATAAGCTCTCGATGCCCCCCGCGATAATGACGTCCGCTGCACCTGTTTGAATAGCCATTATTCCGATCTGTGCCCCCGCCAGACTCGAACCGCACGCTCGGTCAACGGTTAGCCCCGGAACCTCATAGGGGAAACCAGACGAGAGGGTAATACCTCTGGCAGCTTGCGCCTGCTCACCGAGCTGGGTTGGCGTTCCTATGATGATGTCTTCAACCAGGGCAGGGTCTACCTTTGTTCGCTTCATCAGAGCCTGGATCGCGATAATCGCTAGGTCGTCGGAGCGAACATCCGCGAAGAACCCTGGCTTCTTCTTGCTCGCCCTGGCAAAGGGCGTTCGCACAAAATCCACCAGCACCGCTTCTCTTAGTTCAGCCATTCTCATGCTCCTCCTGATCTTCTAGAAGATTAGTGCTTCCCTCTCGACAAGCGCCTTTGTCTCAAGCTGGCTGTAACTTCGCGAGCTCTGCCAGGACTTTCTCAGCGCCCTCAACCATCTCCTCGATGACCTGCTTCGCAGACTTCAACTCTTTGATAATCCCCAGTATCTGTCCAGCCGGCGTTGGTATTATGTCGGCCCTCTCGTCCTTGAAGGCTCCATCCATCACGGGCAGGATCGAGATGGATTGCAGCGGCATGGGCAGTGTTGGCACTCCTGACTTCTCCCACGCCTCCACCAGCGCATTCCTCATCACTCTCATTCGTTTCCCTGAATATACTTTTGTGACCACAGTATCGTCTTCCGTGCCGTCGAAAATGTTCTGCTTCAGGTAGCTCTCGAAGAGAGATTCCTTGGTGGTAATGAAGATGGTGCCGCACCATACGCCCACCGCTCCCAGTGCCAGGGCAGCGACAAGCCCCCTGCCGTCTCCTATCCCGCCGGCTGCTACCACAGGGATGGGGGAAACGGCATCCACAACCTGAGGGATCAGCGGCATGGTGGCGATCCTGCTGTTATGGCCGCCTGCTTCGTGGCCCTGGGCTACTATTATGTCAACGCCTGCCTTGGCGACCTTGCGTGCGGCCCTCACGTGGCCTACGATGCTGATCACCTTGGTGCCTTTAGAATGTAGCTCGTTGACCCAAGGCCCTGGGTCTCCGAGTCCTGCCGCATAGACTGGGACACGGTGTTCAAGGATAACCTCGATCTGCTGCCGGAAGAGGTCTCCGGACCAGGCCCTGTTATCCGATTGTGCCGATATCGGCTCCGCAGGAGTTATCTCCACTTCCTTAACCTCTGTCTTTGGCTTCTCTAGTCCCAACTCCTTGACCAGCTTTTGCACCAGCTCGTTCTGCTCTTTACCCAATGTGGACAGGTCAGCCTTGAATTCAGCGGTAGTCCCTGATTCAGGGACCTCTGCTGGGAGGACCGTGTCGACACCAAATGGCTTGTCGGTAAGGCTCTTCGTCTTCTTGATCATTTCGTCAATCTCGGAGGGAGGCATGAAGACGCATCCCAGAACACCCAATCCACCGGCATTGGATACCGCCGCGACCAGCTCTGGGCCAGATATGGGGCCACTTATCCCGCCCATCCCGGCCAGGATGACGGGATACTTGATGTCGAGCATATCGCAGAGCTTGGTCCGAAGAGGGTTCTTTGCCATCTGTTTCTCCTTCTAACTTGTTTGTCTGTTCGGGTGCATGCGGTGCTCTGAGCAGGCGCAGCGCCTGGAGATTTTCTGATTAACCCCTTCCGCTCAGAGTGTTGCTCAGGCGCTCCTGAACGTCTGTCACTTCATCCATAATCCTGTCGACGAGTTCCTTCACGGTGGGAACATCGTGAATCTGAGCCACGACCTGGCCAATAGATAGTATAGTCCAATCTGCTTCCCCTACCGCCGCCGCGTGCCTGCCCTTGCCTCCACCAATTACGGCTATTATATCCTGCATGGTAGCGCCCTTTTCTTCCATCTCCTGTATCTGTATGGTGAGAGGGTTGCGCAGTGCTCTCATTGGATCGCCCTTGCTGTAGAAGGTGAGCATGGTGTCCGTCTCCCTGGCTTCGATGAGCCTTTGTTTCAGGTTGGGGTGAATTGGGCACTCCTGGGTGGCCATAAACACTGTTCCCAGGCAGACCCCTTCAGCCCCCAGGGCGAAGGCAGCGACAACTCCCCGCGCGTCGCCGATTCCCCCAGCGGCAACCACGGGTAGCTTCACTGCATCCACGGCCTGAGGGAATAGCACGAAGCTGCCGATGGGATCTTTGCCGGGGTGCCCAGCGGCTTCGAAACCGACTACTTCAACTATATCCGCACCCAGGCGTTCCGCTGTCATCGCATGTCTCACCCCCACACATTTGTGCATCAGCGTGATGTTGGCTTTCTTGATGCGCTCGACCAGGTGTTCAGGTGTTCGGGGCTCCGGCCGGAGGTTTCAATTACAGGGACACCCTCTTCAATTGTAGCGTCGGTGTACTCGGCCGGGTCCACCGGGCTCAACATCGGAAACAGGTTGACGTTTACCCCGAACGGTTTGTCCGTCAGGCTTTTTGTCTTCTTGATCTCGTCTCGAAGTTCCTGACTCGTTCTGGACATCACCGAGGCCAGACACGCGAATACGCCTGCATTGGCCGCCGCCGCAACGAACTCCGCATTGGATTGTTGCCCCATGGTTCCCATGATTATAGGATGTTCGACTCCCAAAATCTCGGTGACCCGGGTCTTGATCTTGCTGGTCACTTGGTGCCTCCTTCTCTGAACCTGTCCGGTTTCGCCGGTCGGAAAAGAACAGTTTTGCAGCTATCTGCCCTTGAACTGTGGCTCGCGTTTTTCCAGGAACGCCGTGGCGGCCTCCATGAAGTCCTCAGTATTGAGGAGCTTGGACTGAGACGCCTCTTCACGCTTCATTTGCTCCATGAAATCTGTCTCTGCCATCGCATTGTACAGGTCGCCCTTGGCCATTTCCACGGCGAGCGGCGGGTTCTTTGCTATTTTCCCGGCCAGTTCTCTGGCTGCCGTCATCAAGTCGTCGTGTGGAACGACTCTGTTCACCAGGCCTATTCGATCGGCCTCCGCGGCATCGATGGTATCGCCGGTGAGTATCAGTTCGCAGGCCTTGGGAAATCCAACGATGCGGGGCAGGGTGAAAGAGCCACCGGTATCGGGGACGATACCTCTCTTGACAAACACCATGCTGAATCTGGCCTTGTCAGAGGCGATCCTCATGTCACAGGCCAGGACCATCGAGAAAGCCGCGCCAATTACCGCGCCGTTTATAGCAGCGATCACCGGCTTGTTCATGTTCCTTATCCTGATCACACTGGCGATGGGGGTTCCCTTGCCATAGGTCTGATCGTCCGGATCTGGCGAAATCTCCGACGCGCCACCTTCCTTTTCCAC
The DNA here is from genome assembly GCA_003229915.1 of Chloroflexota bacterium. Taxonomy (GTDB): domain Bacteria; phylum Chloroflexota; class Dehalococcoidia; order SZUA-161; family SZUA-161; genus SZUA-161. Next base: position 5,192 of record QIGA01000129.1, on the reverse strand, counting down.
CAGCCCCGCAGGGTTGGTAAATATGCTGAGGTCTATGCCGGTGGAGAAATGCTTGCCGGCCCCGGTGATGATCACCACCCTGATACCGGGATCACCGCCCACTACTTTCATTACGTCGTCGAACTCTACCATCAGACTGAAATCGAAGGCGTTGCCAGCGTCGGGACGGTTCAGGGTTATTGTGGCGATGGCCCCCTCTTTCTCCAGGATAAGCGATTTGTAAGCCATTTGCCGCCTCCTTTTCTTCCTGACTAGCTTATTAAGATACCCTTCAACACAATCTTTGTGTCCGCTACTTCTCGGCCTTTCTGAATGCGTGAAGCGTTATCTCATCGGTTATCTTCTCATACTCTATCTCCACGGGCATGCCTATTTCCACCTCTTCCGGAGGCATAAGCCCGTGGGTCACCAGGCGAGGGCCCTCTTCCAGCTCCACCAGCAGCACCACCCAGGGGGCCGGGTAAGCGGGATGCATGACCTGGTGCTGTACCGTGTAGCTGTGCGCGGTGCCCTTGCCGCTGCAGCGAGCCCACTCGTGGTTGAAAGAATTGCAGAAGGGGCACATCTCTATTGGCCAGAAGCGGAACTTGCCGCAGTCCCGGCACTTCTGCAGCAGGAGCTCGTGCCGGTTCAGACCGTCATAGAACTCTTGGTTTATGGGGCCTGGAATTGGGGCCACCCTCGGTATTTCAGACATACGACTACCTCCGCAGAATCAATGTAGAATCATCGCTCCGGTGGGGATGCCACTGCCGGCGGTCACCAGAACATGTTTGCAATCAGGCACCTGCGCCAGGGAGTCGCCTCTTATCTGGCGTACGCCCTCGGATATCTGGTTCAGGCCGTGGATGTAGGCTTCGGACAGACAACCGCCGCTGGTGTTGGTGGGAAGTCTGCCGCCAATTTGCAGGGCTCCGTCCCTCACAAAGGGGCCGCCTTCGCCGCGTTTACAGAAGCCGAAGCTCTCGAGTTGCATTATGATCAGCGGGGTGAAGGCATCGTAAAGTTGGGCACAATCGATGTCCTCAGGACCTATCCCCGCCTCCTTCCACAGGTGTGGGGCTAGTCGGGTATATTCCTCAAGGTCGGCGATATTCTCACGCTGGTAGCTGGTCATCATCTCCATCCAGCTACCGGTACCCTGCTCGGCAGCCATTAGGTAGACCGGCTTTTGTTTAAGGGCCTTCGCCCTCTCCGCCGAGGTCACGATCAAGGCAACGGCGCCATCGCTCTCCTGGCAGAAATCGAAGAGCCGCAGCGGATCGGAGATCATCCTGGCATTGGCGTGGTCTTCAAGTGTCAGCGCCTTCTCGTGCATCATGGCCTTGGAGTTCATGTTGGCATGCTTCCTGAAGGCGACGGCCACCTCGCCGAAATCCGCAGTCTTGGTTCCATAGAGGTGCATGTGTCTTCGGCCCATCACCGCGACCATAGCGCCGGGCGCGATGAGCCCGAAGGGTATGGAGTACTGAAAGTGGCCCTGCATGGGCATAACTCCGCCCATTTGTCCGTAGCGGAAACCGGAGCGTTCGTTGAGTGCGCGGAAGCAAGCCACGTACTTGGCCTTGCCCAGAGCCACTGCCATAGCCGCCATTTGTACGATGCCGCACCCAGCACCACCGCCGAAGAAAACCTCAGGGAAGAACCTCACGTTATCGAGGCCGAGATTCCTTGCCAGCTCGTCTATCTGGTTGCTATCCACGGAGAACCTGACTATTCCATCGATCTCCTTTGGGCTTATGCCGGCATCTTCACATGCTGCGGTTATAGCCTCCAGCGCCAGCCTCATCTCGCTGCGCCCGGAGTTCTTGGAGAACTCTGTCTCTCCGATACCTACGATACATGCTTTGTCTTTCAAAGTCTCCATCAAGCCTGTGGCCCTCCTTTTCATTGGAAGTAACGCCACGCAAGAGCGTCAGTTGTTACCGTTACCTTTTGTCAGCCTTCGTAAGCAGAGCCATGATGATTTGAGCATTGCAGAAAGGGCCATCCTGGGTTACGGAGTTGACCTGTAGTTCTACCAGGTGCAGACCTGCCAGGTACCCTTCGTCCTCTCCCCCGGCCCACTTCCGGATGACGCTGCCTGACACCGTCATCGTATCACCAGCACAGCAATTACCTTCGATATTGAATCGAGTCCTCTTCAGCTCGCCTGCGGGGCCACTCCAGTCGGTCGCCAGCCGGGACAATATCCCTTCGGAGTGCATGATGTTGACGATTACATTCTTCTGCTGCGCCTTTTGTGCGAAATCTTTATCATGGTGTATCGGGTTAGTGTCTCTGGTAGCCCACGCCCCACCACTGATCTTAACCGCTGTCATTTCCATCGAGTAGGAGCCAATATCTTGGCCCTCCACCACATCCTCCCAATAAACCGTGTTCTGGGGCATCGTTAACCTCCTTTGCCTTATTCGTTCGGTTTGTACTTCAGCACGGTCCTGATCTCCCTACCGACCACCTCCCCGTTCTGATTATAGTAGGTTTGGGTGGTGGTGATGAAGTGCCCCTCGCCGATGCGCGTCCGCTTTAGATCTGACACTTTGTCAAGCTTCATGATATAGTGGAGTTTGTCGCCAGGGCGCACCGGCTTGTAGAACTCGTGGATCATATCTGTAGCAATCCAAGTGTCCACGCCGGGGAGATCGAGCTCCGCCATGGGCAGCCAGGGGAACTCAGGAAAGGGCCACATCCGCGGCATGCACCACACCATTAACATCTGGGGAGGCGCAATGATGCCACCATACTTGCTGTTCCTGGCAAACTCCTCATCGGTGTACAAGGGATTTGCGTCTTCCATCATTTCACAATAGTGCCTGATCATACACTTGCACACGTCATCCGGGGCATGGAAAGGTTCGGATTCCTTGCCTATCAATGCCAGGTCTTTTTCCGTTAGCGCCATTTCGGGTCACCTCCATAAGTATTATTCTAGGAGCCTGTCTGATAATCAGGGATAGGTTGGAGCAGATGCTCCAGGCTGCCCTGTTTCGCCGAGTTTTCGGACACCCTCCCAGAAAGGGCGTTCAGCCGATCGCTCCTGTCTTCCTCAGCCTGGCGATCTCACCTCCGGAATACCCTAGTTCTGCTAGAATCTCCTCCGTGTGCTGCCCGGGTAAGGGGGCTGTGTTTCTGATCTCACCTGGTGTCTCCGAGAACTTCGTCCCGATACCGACTTGCTTGACCTTGCCCAGCTTGGGATGATTGACCTCCACAACCATCTGGCGATGAACTACCTGAGGGTCGGAGAAGACCTCATCGAGTTCCAACACGGGGGTAATTGGGATATCTTTGGGGCTTAGAAGCTGGAACCACTCCTCCTTCGTTTTGGTCAGGAAAATCTGCTCCAGTTGTGCCATCACGTCTTCTTTCTCATCGCCTTGGGCGAACTGGTACGGGATCAGGTCTTCTCGCTCCAGCGCCCGGCACAGGTTCTCCCAGAACTTGACTTCGAAGCAACCGAGGCTGATAAACCCTCCGTCTTTCGCCTTGTAGACGCAGCCACAGGGCACTCCCCCCGTTAACGGTGTCTCACCCCACTTGGGCACTCCGCCACCGGCAAAGAACACGGATGCTTCCCAGCTCAACAGAGAGACCACGCCGTCCACCATAGCGATGTCGATGAGTTGTCCTCTGCCTGTTCTATCCCGGGCAAGGAGGCCTGAGACGATGCCGAAAGCAGCTTGAAGTCCCCCTCCAGCGTAATCCCCGAGCATGTTGAGAGGCACTGCCGGGCGGCCATCTCGGATGGCCATGGCGCTTAGCGCTCCAGCTATCGAGACGTAGTTAATGTCGTGCCCGGGCAGATCATGGTAGGGGCCATCCTGTCCGTAGCCCGTCAGGGAGCAATAGATAATCCTCGGGTTTAGTTCTCTCGCGGTTTCATAGTCAAGTTCGAGCCGCTTGGCTACTCCCGGCCTGAAACCTTCGATGATAACATCTGCTGTTCTTGCCATGCCGTGGAATATGCGGCGAGCCTCAGTTGTCTTGAAGTCAAGGGTGATGCTCCTCTTGTTGCGATCTATGGCATAGTAGGCAGCCCACGTCTCTTCATCGACATCCACGGGTATGATACCAAACCCCGGCTGCTCGATCTTGATCACCTCAGCGCCAAAATCGGCCAGAAGCATGGTGCAGAAGGGGCCCGGGCCCATTCGAGATAGGTCCAGGACCTTTATGCCGGCCAGCGGCGGTGCCATGAGCGTTTCCTCCACAGATGTTTCTTATGAGAGCGGTTGCCCGGGTTTGACTTGCGACTTCACTTAATTATGGGTAGGTTGGAGCAGATGCTCTAGGCTACCCCATTTTGCTGGGTTGGCTGACACCCTCCTAAGGAATATACTCTGTCGATTGTCTACTGCCTGCTGGGGCGGAGCTGTGCCTCTTCTTTTTACTGAAGATTTGTGCGTATCAAATCCTTGATAACTTCTCTGGGTATACGGATACCACGGGGCAGCTTGATGCAGGGTAGCTGCCCATTCCTGACCCAGCGGCGCACGGTCTCTTTGCTCACTCTCAACTCACTGGCGACCTCTTCAACAGTCAGCATTCTAGCATCGGGTAATTGATTGAGTATGCGTTGCACGGATGACGATACCTCCCCAGTTTGCCCCAACGCAGTGTCGGCTCCTCGCGCCATTCCCACAATCCCCATAGGCTTGCCTGTGCTGTCCCTGACAAGCACGCCGGTGAGACGAACATTGATAGTGTTACCGTCGCTCTGTGTGATGCTCACTTCGCCTTCGACGTATCCCTTTAGTATGATTCGGCCGATAAACCCCTCCACAAACGCGGGATCGGCAACGAAATCCTGAACATGCTGGCCTATAAGTTTTGCCTTTGATTTCTTCATGAGGTCGCAGCCGTGTTCATTGACGAATACCATCCGGCCATCCAAATCGAACACACTGAGAGCTGCGGGATAGCTTTCCAGGAACCCTAGCAGGAAGTCAACAGTTAGTGTGGAAGAGGGCATAGGACTACATTTCGCTACAATATGCCACATAAGCTACCAGAGAGGCCAGTGGTTGTCAAGATTCTCAAGGAAGCCTCGAAATAGCGATTGGCTTTAAAAGCCAGAATTTTGGGTGTAATTGCGAGCGCAGCGAAGCAATCCCAACACAAATACACTCAAGATTGCTTCGGCACCCCGTGCCTCGCAATGACATTGAGATGTAGCAACTGACTGGTGTTCT
>QIGA01000234.1 GCA_003229915.1 Chloroflexota bacterium | reverse complement strand
TAAGATCACCCTCACCCCAACCCTCTCCCATCAAGGGAGAGGGAGAGATTCTTCGGTCGCTGTGCTCTCTCGGAATGTCAGGTTGGGGGTCAAGGGAGAGGGAGATACCCAAAAATAGCGATCAGAACACTGGTCAGTGTGCTGCATCTCAGTCTAAGGGTGGTGGGAGCGCGGGGTGTAGGGGCGTTCTATGGAACGCCCTAACGCCCGTGAGAGGAGTAGGGTGGGTGAAACCCACCATGCACCCCAATCCTTTGCCGTCGACGGCCTTTCATCCAGGGTGCAGCCGGGGTGGGTGGGTGGAGTTGTAACGCAACCCACCCTACGGGGCTCCCTCTCCCATCAAGGGAGAGGAATCGAAGAGTGCCGAAGCACGCAGATGGCAGCTTGGTTACGGCGTTGTCCGGTACTACTCTTTGTGGTTGAGCTTGCTCCCGAAATCTTCGAGCTTTCGCTCCAGCTCTCTTTGTCTCAAGGAGATGGTGAAGTCACCGCGGGTGCGCTCGAGGACGCCCCGTACCATGTCGGTGGTCCGTCTCAGACCCCCGGTGAGGGCATCGTGGAAGTCGATTGTTACCAAGAGGCTGTAGATGTCGTCCATAGACTGGAGTATCTCTTCGCAGCGGTCGATATGTCCATCCCTCAGGGTATCGAGCAGATGCCGTCTGAGCTCTCCCGCCGCCTCTCCAAGTCCATTGAGGTAAGCGGCGTAGCTGATGCCGAGTTCATCGGGGTCAGGCAAGGTTTCACCCGAAACCAGTGCCAGGGTGATGCAGGCCTCGGCATACTCCTTCTGGGCGTTGTGAACGAAGCCACCGTGGAGAAGCGCGGGGTGCTGGGCAAGCGTGCGGCTCATATCTTCTACGCATGTCCGTGACGAGCTGATGAGCTCTCTGGCCTGGTTGTACTCTCCGCGATGCACGGCGCGGATGGCGTTGGCACTGTAGCGTATTGAATCACGGGAGAGCCTCAAACCCTTCTCCCGGGCGCCGTCTTCGATGCCGAAGTAGGAACACACCTTTTCCCCGATTGGGTCAAGTTTTGAAGTAGGTCTGGTCATTTGTCACTTCCCCCTATTCTCGTTACGAGCCGCTTGCTAGCCTCTCTCACGTCGCTGGCCGCGAGTACGGCGCTGACTACAACGGCAGCATCAGCGCCGGCGTTTACGACTCCGGCAACATTATCCGCGTTTATCCCGCCAATGGCAACCACCGGGATAGAAACCTTATCTTTTACCTGGCGCAGCGTCTCAAGGCCAGCGAGCCTTGTGCCTGGTTTCGATGGACTGGGAAAGATCGCCCCCACACCAATATAGTCGGCGCCTTGCTCCTGTGCTCGAACGGCCTCGTCCAGCGTAGCTGTGGAGCAACCTATGATCTTGTCGGCGGGCAATAGCCCTCGGGCAATAGAGAGGGGCAGGTCATCCTGACCAACGTGGAGACCATCGGCGTCGGAGGCGAGAGCGATATCCAGGTGGTCATTGACAATAAAGAGAACATCGCATTCGGCACAAACCCTCTTGATTTCTTGAGCCAGGGGTGTGAGCTCTCTCTTGGAGCGTATCTTGTCACGCAGTTGGATTGCGCGGGCCCCTCCTTGAATCGCCTGCCGAGCTATCTCAACTCCGCTTCGTCCTCCCAGCGCCTCGGTATCTAAGATCAGATATAGTCCAGCTATTCTCTTTGTCTTGTCTTGGCGACTCAGCTTCGACAATATACGCTGCTCCAGCTCATAGATGGTGAATCGTGCCCGTTTCAGCTTTTTCCAATCGAAGCCGAGGTCCTGCCCCGGGGTTTTGGTGATTTCCTCGAGGACGCGCAGGGATTGCTGAACCCGACGCGAGTTGGCACTGACCAGGCCGGCAGCGTCGGAGCGTTCCCCTTCGCCATCCACCTCCAGATAAGCCCCCACATCTTCATCTGCCCGGCGAGCGCTGAGAAGTTTCTCCTGAAGCCCTCTGTCTCTGGGCAGCAGCTCGTGGCGTAGGGACTTAAGCTGCTCGCTGAGATCGGGGTCGTTCAGGATAAAGCGACTTATGTCTTCGAGGAGGCGCAATCCCTCACCGATGCGGTTGAGATTGGCATCCAGAATGCGCAGCATCTGGAGGGAACTCTCTAGAGCTGATCCTTGAGAGTCTTGGGCAGCTCGCCTTCCCTGGCGGCGGCGATTGTTTCCTTGACGCCGGCGAAGGTATCCCTGTTTTCTTCGCTGTCCATGTCTATGCCCAGGTCTTTGAGCTTCTTTTCCGTATATCGCCCGATATTTCGCGGGTCCTTATAGTAGTCGCGGTCCTTGGGGAACATGGTTGGTTCCCCGGATTCCTCCCAGACTGCTTGGGCAGTCTTGTGGACGGCGAACCTCGAAATGCAACGCTCGAGGCTGTTGCTTCCGCAGGCTGGACACGTGGGGCTTACGGGATCATTGACGGTCCTTACGAAGAAGCTAACTTTCTGATTACACGCAGTACAGCGAAACTCGTAGATAGGCATGGTTAGTCACTCCAAATCGTTGTCGCCTCGTAGCTCCGGAGGTTTCATCTCTTCGATCACCTCGGATACGTCCTCTCCCGCCTCCAATCTATCCATAAGCTCCTCGGTTTCGGGAGTACTGTCTTCATCCGCAGCGTGGCTCATCTTGCGGCTCCATGCAGCGAGAGCGCGCGGGTCATTTCGCATCAGGCCTTCGGTCAGCTTGCTGTCGGAGAGGATGTCGTCGTAAACGCTCTTGTCGTTCTTTGACCTACGGACAGCGAACTTGGAGAAGATCCGGCTGAGATTGTCGCTGCCGCAGTGTGTGCAGCTAGTATTTGAAGATGTGGAGAAGCTCTGGACGAACACCTCCACCTTGCGCTGGCAGTTGTTACAGCGATACTCGTAAATCGGCATCCAGACTCACCTCGACAACGTCCTTCTTACTTCTATTCTAGCTTGGATTTTAGCACAACAGAGGCGTCGAGTAAACTTGTGTGGGCACTGGACATGGACTCGTCAACTCGCTGTACTTGGAGATTTGACTCGCGATGACAGATGACGGTTCGAATACACGTGTTAAGTCCGGGTGGGGGTCATGCTATAATGTGGCTGGAGGGTGTCTTTGAGTCGCGGTATGGAAAGTCCTTCAGAGTGCCTCTCAGGTGTTACTAGCTGCGGCAACATGGAGTTCAAGTGGGGTCAGCGAACCTATATAATGGGGATCGTCAATGTCGCCCCCGATTCCTTTTCCGGCGATGGGGTTAGCGGCGCAGATGCTGCCCTCGCTCAAGCGGAGCGGTTTGTCGCCGAGGGCGCTGATATCATCGATGTCGGTGGTGAGTCCACTCGCCCTGACTCCGCCCCTGTTTCCGTTGAGGAGGAGTTGGAGCGGGTACTGCCTGTGGTGAGGAGTTTGGCCGGCAAACTGCCCGTGCCTGTGAGCATAGATACCTACAAAGCGGTAGTGGCACGGGAGGCGGTAGCGGCAGGAGCGCGGATGGTCAACGATGTGTGGGGGCTGAAGCGCGACCCGGAATTGGCACGAGTAGCAGCAGACAACGGGATACCATTGGTCATTACCCAGAATCAGAGGGGTGCTTCGTTTGATGACTTTTTCCGCGAGCTTGTCGCCGATCTCAAGAGAAGCATACGGCTGGCGCTAGAGGTTGGGGTTGACTGGAACAATATCATTATCGATCCTGGAATTGGCTTCGGCAAGACTGTGGAGCAGAACCTGGAGATCGTCCGCCGCCTGTCGGAGCTGAAGTCGCTTGGACGGCCGATCCTACTAGGGAGCTCGCGCAAATCGTTTATCGGGCTTGTGCTCGATCTTCCAGTTGATCAGCGTCTGGAGGGTACAGCGGCCACGATAGCCATTGGCATCGCCAATGGCGCTGACATTGTGCGGGTGCACGATGTTGGGCAGATGGCCCGGGTTGTCAGGATGAGCGATGCCATTGTCAGGGGGAGGTCTTCCTGACCAGGGATTGGGATGGCAGATTCAGCTAAGTTCCCCGTGCCGACTACGGTATATCTGGGTCTGGGATCGAATTTGGGAGACAGAATGAGAAATCTGACTCTGGCAGTGGAGCGTTTGTCTCAAAAGGTGGATGTTGCGGGTATTTCATCTATTTACGAGACCAAGCCTTTCGGCTACGAAGACCAGCCACTTTTCCTCAATGCGGTGGTCGCAGCGGTGACCGAACTAGCCCCCGCTGAGCTTCTGGATTTCGTAAAGCAAATCGAAGGCTATCTTGGGAGGAAACCCGCTTTCCGCAATGCTCCCCGACCCATCGACATAGATATCCTGCTTTATGGCGATCTTGTGATACAAACCTCCGATCTTACTATCCCTCACCCCGGCATCGCTGAGCGTGCCTTTGTGCTTGTCCCTCTGGCTGAGATTGCCTATGAGATCGTTCATCCTGTGGATAAGAGAAGGGTCGGTGATTTACTGGCAGGGGTAGATGGGGTTATTGGGGTGAGGAGTGTGGGAAGATTGATTCTGAAGGGCGCAATCAACTAATTGCGGAGGGCATATGTACGAAGTGTCGGGCAGAAAGCATTTTGACGCAGCTCACTATCTGAGAGGTTATGGAGGTAAATGTGAGGGGATGCATGGGCATCGCTTCGAGGTAGTAGTCAGCGTGCGGGCTGACGTTCTCAATGACATCGGCATAGCGTTCGACTTTGCGGAGATCAAGAAGCACCTGGGAGAGGTACTGGAACAGTTCGATCACGTTTGTCTGAACGACGTGCCACCCTTCGATAGCATCAATCCTTCCTCCGAGAATATCGCTAAAACCATATATGACGCACTCGTGGGACAATTGGCTGGGGTCGCTATCTCCCGTGTCGAGGTTTGGGAGTCGCCGGAGTCAAGAGCGGCCTACATTCCGTAGCAAGATGTGATCCAATGATCTCGGGAATGGTGTCCAGGGGCTCTACTCCTCGGGGTGATTCTTTGTTGAATCGGCAATCTTGGTAGAAGCCATCAGGCGTCCAATCGAGAAACCAATCCCCATAACTGCCAAGAAGCCCACAATCACAGGAGCAGCTATCGCCCAGAAGCGCCAGGGCTCACCGGCAACTAGCCCCCAAATAAAGAGACCGACAAGAATAAGGCAGATCGCACTGATTATTGTACCGCCTATTCGAAGCGCCGTCATTGCCTGTCCCTACCTCCTTACCGTGGGCTCAAAAGGCTCGCCGGAGACAGTCTGGATCAGAGTTCGATGCCTCAGTCGCGCAGATCCGGGGGCAGCAGATTGGGAATACCATCGTTGATCGGGTAGGTCTCAGGGCACTGCGTGCATTTCAATGATCCTGTGATCACCTCGTTCTCGTCCTCCTCGGTCACATCGAGTTGAAGAGTCCCTTTGCACATTGGGCAAGCCAGAATGTCCATCAACTCTCTCTTCATAGCACATCTCCTGCAGAAGGCTCTCAATTGAGCCACATTGTAGTTTATGCAGGATGGGTTGTCAATGGAGCGAAGGGGGGAGGGGAAGCTGTGAGGTATTAGGGCTTCAGAGCTTGCTGCCAGAGCCCTGTACCCTGCATTCCTGGCGAGTTGGATTGGATTTCAAGACGCAACTGTCGACGTAGAAGTATACTTCTCGCCCGTCTTCCATAACCAGAGTGAAAGATCCTGAGGGGGCCGTGGGATTGTCGCCGGGCAGCATAGCTCCATCCAGGAGCGAGATTTCACCTGTGACAGACTTGCGGCTAAAGTGCGCTTCATTTCTGCCAAAGGACCTTGCGATTATCTCCTCTGTCTCAACACGCAGGCTGTAGTTGACCTGTGCGATGGTCTCACCTTTTCGGCACACTTGCCCGATTCCTTTTGGGGTTTCGACAACCTTGTCCCCTCTGTGGAGTGTCATTCAATCGCCTCCAAATCTCTCGCAGCTTATGAGGTTATGTGAACATCTGGACGCCGGTTCATGTGGCATTATACATTTTGGAGCGGAATCACTCAAGCGGCAGGGGGCTTGCATGATATGTGCCTGGTAGTTGTTCTGGTCACGTATCTCACCAGAAGCGGGAGGCTCAGATAAGGGGGGTAGTAACGAGGCGCTGGACAGGAAAGAAGGTTTCAGGGTGTTGCCGCTAATGCTACTGTTTTGTTTGGGGCGAATCCCCAGTCACTTATGGGCCAGATGATGATCCATGCCTTGCCTATTATATTCTTTCGAGGAATCGGCCCCCCGTTGCGTGAGTCATAGCTGACGCCGCGGTTATCCCCCATAGCGAAGTATTCGTCCTCGGGCACTTGCCATGTTCCACTGGGGCCACCGGGATGTGATGGCAGGTAAGGTTCCTCAAGGAGTTGACTGTCGATAAGGACCGAGCCGTCTCTCTTCACCTCTATTGTCTCGCCGGGCAGGCCGATCACCCTTTTGATTCGATCGTACTGGGGCTGGTCGGGAGCCTGGAAGACTATGACGTCACCTCTATTCGGATTGTTCCCGAACCAGTAGGCTGTTTTGTTTACTAAGACATATTGCCTGTTACTGAGGTTCGGCTCCATGCTCGTGCCCTCGATCCTGAAGTTCTGTATCAGGAAATAGAGGGCGAAGAAGACAACCAGTGCCAGGAGGACTACTTGCAGGATCTCGCGGATGAGTGATCTCATGTTTTCATCTATGACTGGATCCCTTGGTTAGATTGCGCAAGTTAAACGTGCTAGAATGTGCGCGGCGTTAGCCGGGATGAATTCAGTATATATAATATGTAGCTGTCCCGTCAAGGACAGCTCGGTTGAAGTTCACTAGGTGTGTGGATTACCGATGGAAGAACAGGAATTCATATCGAGAAGTCAGGCTGGTGATGTTGACGCTTTCAACCAGTTGGTTGAGCGGTATCAACGATTGGTCTATAACCTTGCACTACGCATGCTGGGCAATGCTGAGACAGCCGAAGATGCTACGCAGGATACGTTTGTTTCCGCATATAGGGCTATCGGCAGATTCAGGGGGGGCAGCTTCAAGGCCTGGATACTGCGCATTGCCGCCAACTCATGTCGCGACAAGATGAGGATAGCTAGACGTGCATTGGTCACCTCCTTGGATGATCTAATGGAGGAAGCGGGCGATTTCATAACAGACGACAAGACGGAATCTCCTGAGGACTACGCCCAGCGCCGTGAGTTGGGCCGGTTTCTCAATGAGGGACTCGCGCATCTGCCTGAGGACCAGCGCTTGGTAGTGATACTAAGCGACATCCAAGGTCTGAGTTACGAGGAGATATCTCAGGCTACGAGCAGCTCTCTGGGTACGGTGAAGTCGCGGTTGAATAGGGGACGGTCCCGCCTGAGAGATTTTTTGCTCCAGCGCAGGGAACTTTTGCCGGCTGAATTTCGTCAAGATAAGTAGAGGGATTGAAGAGCCATGTTTCTGGTTGGAGGAAAGAAGCAGTGTCGCAAAGTTCGGGGTAGATTCTCCGAATACATTGATGGCCTCCTCAGCGGTGACGAACGGGCTGTGGTTGAGCATCACCTGGAGACGTGCGAGGCTTGCTCAGAGGAGCTTGAAGCGTTGCAAATGACTGTGCAATTGCTTAATCAGTTGCCGTCAATGCCGGTGCCGAGGTCGTTTGCCATAAGGGCGGCTGAGGCAACTAGAGAAAGCATACCTGAGCACCAAAGACCGGGTGGTCTACGTCCTGTTCCTGTGGTTGCTACAACCAAAGTTGAGACTGGCCGCCTAAGCATATTTGATCCGCAACGACTTCGCTGGCTTCGCCCGGCAACCGCGTTTGCCACCGCTGCCCTGGTGCTGTTGCTCATGTTAGATTTTCTCCAGGTTATACCATATGAGGGGGGAGTTGCCACTCGTGAAGTGTCTGACCAGCCCTCTGCGCAGGTTATGGTATCGCCTGCTCCTGGAGGGGAGGCGGATTTGGCCGAACTAAAAAGTGAAGAGCCTCCGAAGGTTCTCCCCGCGCCAGCTCCGGAATCTGGGGTGAAAAGCGCAACCGATGAGGGTGCTGATGATGGGGGGGTGGTACCGGGTTTTACGGAAGGTGTTGAAGTGGAACCTTCAGATGAGGCTGGGGGAGGTTGGCCGTTGCGGCAGATCGAGATAGCCATAGGAGCGGTGCTTTTTGCCCTGGTTACCATGATGCTCTTAGCTAGGCGGCAACGTCGCAAGTGGAGCAGGGTATAAGAGGTGGGAGTTTCACCGAAGAGGCAACATAAAAAAGAGCGTCTGCTCTCTAAACAAAAGAGAGCGTGGATGGAGAAGGAGGAACATCATGAAAAAGGGTTTGTTGGTGGTCTTGGGTTTGGCTCTGCTGGCAGGGCTGCTGCTATCCGGATGTACGTCAGAAGGGAACGCCAGTTCTGAGGTCGGGCAGAATTTTGCGCCCTCGCAGGAAACCAGGTCGTTCTCGACAGGCGATGGTTTCCAGCAAACGGGAGTCTGGGTGACCGGCATAGGAAAGGTAACGGTGGTTCCTGATATTGCTATCCTCACTCTGGGGGTAGGGACTCAGGAGACGACTGTCACCGAGGCCCAGAGGAACGCTGCGGCGGCAATGACCGAGGTTATGGCTGTCCTCACGGCAAACGATGTTGCTGAGAAAGACATTCAGACCCAGAGGTACAGTATATCTCCGGTGACGAAGTGGATTGACGATTTCCAGGAGCAAATCACGATTGGCTACAGGGTGACCAATACGGTGATAGTGAAGATCAGGGACATCGATAAAGTCGGCACTATAATCGATGCCGTAACTGAGGCGGCTGGTGACCTGACCCGAATCAATAGCATTGGCTTCACGGTGGACGATGCGGATCCCTATTACGTCGAGGCTAGGGAGAAGGCTGTCCTAAATGCAATGGCTAAGGCTGAGCAGATAGCATCTGTGGCTAATGTCGCATTGGGCAAACCCGTATATATCAGCGAGACCAGCAGGTCTGCTGCCCCTCCCATTCCGTACCCTGTGAGGGACTACGGCTTCGCTGCCAGTGATGAAGCTGTTACTCCCATCAGCGCTGGTGAGATGGAGATAAGTATCACGGTGCAGATGGTGTATGCGCTACAGTAGACAGATTAGGGATACCCCGAACTAGGCATGTAGGGGGCTGCCTGCGGCATTGCCGCAGGCAGCCCCCTCACTCGTTTGCGGTTGCACAGCAACGAACGAGGTGATAGAATTACGGTAATCCGGTGATTTTGTACGAGCACTTCAGGAGTTCCAGAGCGCGAGCGTAGGTAAGCAGCCAGGGCGAGGAGATGTTCACTGGAATTATTGAAGAGGTAGGCACAGTTAAGTCTCTCCATCTGGGCAGGCTCACGATCTCGGCTGCGGAAGTCCTTAGGGAGACCAGGCCGGGTGACAGCATTAATGTCAATGGTGCTTGCTTGACGGTTGCCACTATGAGCGACAATAGCTTCTCGGTCGATGTAATGGCTGAGACCTTGCGCCGTACCAACATCGGGGCGCTGGCTCTGGGGCAGGGAGTCAATCTGGAGCGAGCACTGGCGGCTGATGGTCGGTTTGGCGGGCACTTCGTTCAGGGGCACGTGGATGGCACTGGGAAGATTGCCTCAATGGTGCCGGAGGGAGAAGCGGTTTTGATGGGGGTAACCGCACCGCCGGAGATAATGCGCTATCTGGTTGAGAAGGGATATGTTGCTGTTGACGGTATCAGTCTCACAATTGTCCGCTGCGGTGCAAACTCCTTCACCATCTCTTTGGTAGCTCACACGCTGAGAAGCACTACGTTGCAGAGCAAGAGGGTGGGGGACGTGATCAATCTGGAAGTTGACATAATGGCTAAATACGTGGAAAGGATGAGGGCGGAAAGCAAACCCGGTATTAGCCTTGACTTTCTAGGCGAGCATGGCTTTTTAGCTACATAAATCTCAGGGGATTGGAAATGGCGCTAGTAACGATATCAGAAGCGGTCGAGGAGATTAAAGCGGGAAGATTCTTGATTATTGTCGATGACGAAGGTCGAGAGAACGAGGGCGACCTTGCCATAGCTGCGGAGAAGGTGACCCCTGAGGCAATCAACTTCATGGCAAGATATGGCAGAGGGCTTATATGTATAGCCATGACCGGGGAGAGGCTGGATGAGCTGCAGATTCCGATGATGGTTCATGAGAACACTTCGAAGTTTGCCAGCCCGTTTACCGTATCTGTTGAAGCCAAGCATAACGTGACTACTGGTATCTCAGCCCATGATCGCGCAGTCACAGTAAAAGCGCTCATTGATTCTGCTACCAAACCCGCGGACATATCTCGTCCTGGTCATATGTTTCCTCTGCGAGCCAGAGAGGGTGGTGTCCTGGTACGCGCTGGCCATACTGAAGCGATAGTGGACCTGATGAAGATAGCCGGTCTGTATCCAGCGGGGGTCATCTGCGAGGTGATGAGCGAGGATGGCGCTATGGCCTGTGTTCCGGAGCTTGAGACAATGGCGGCAGAGCATGGCATCAAGATGGTGAGCGTAGCTCAGATCATCGCCTACCGCCGCATGCACGAGAGGCTAATTCACCGGGTAGCTGAGGCCAGCTTGCCCACGAAGTTTGGAGATTTTCGGGCCATCGCTTATCAGAGCGCTATTGACCCTGATGAACATGTCGCCCTCGTTAGGGGTGAGCTGGATGGCAATGAGCCAACGCTGGTCCGAGTGCACAGCGAGTGCCTTACAGGTGATGTGTTCCACAGCCTGCGCTGTGATTGTGGGGATCAAATCGACCTTGCAATGAAGGCTATCGCTGATGCGGGACGGGGAGTGTTCCTTTACATGCGTCAGGAGGGACGGGGCATCGGTCTGCACAATAAAATTCGAGCGTATGCCCTCCAGGACCAGGGAATGGATACCGTGGAGGCCAATGAGGCACTGGGGTTCGAGTGCGATATCCGTGATTATGGTATCGGAGCGCAAATTCTGGCGGATCTCGGTCTGCGCTATATTAGATTGCTTACCAACAATCCGCGGAAAGTCATCGGCCTTGAGGGATATGGGCTGCAGGTGGTGGAGACGGTGCCGATCGTCGCCAAGCCCAATCCGCGCAATGCCAAGTATCTCGAGACCAAGCGAAAGAAGATGGGGCATCTGCTGGGAACCGGTGAACGAAATTAGGAGGAGGTAAATGGTGGCCAAGCGCTATGAAGGCAAGCTGGTGGGGGAGGGGCTGAAGTTTGGGGTAGTGGTATCACGCTTCAATGATTTCATCACTGGCAGGCTTCTGGAGGGAGCGCGAGATGCGCTGTCTCGCCATGGGGTCAGGGAAGAGGACATCGATGTCGCCTGGACTCCGGGCTCGTTCGAGATACCTCTAATCGCGAAGAAAATGGCTGAGTCTGGTAGGTATGATGCGGTAATCTGTCTCGGTGCCGTGATCCGGGGTGGAACGCCGCACTTCGATTACATTGCTGCCGAGGTTAGCAAGGGGATAGCAAAGGTGGGATTGGATACTGGGCTGCCAGTTATCTTGGGTGTGATCACTGCTGACACATTGGAACAAGCCATAGAGAGGGCGGGGACGAAGGCCGGGAACTATGGCTCACAGGCTGCGGTGCACGCGATCGAGATGGCGAACTTGACCAAAGCAATAGAAGTCTCCAAATAGTCGGAAGAAACAGGCCGTAGACACCCCGCGATTTCGCCTGACGACCTGCTCAGGTGACCCTATAGACGTGGTCGCCGGGCCGTACTCGGTCAGGAACCTTGACTCCCACGGAAGCCCCAGCATTAGCCTCCTGCACATCAGCATTGTCTACTTGCATCGACTCCACTTCCAGCTCGATGTCGGTAGTGTGCCCCTTGACGTGAATCGTGTCTCCCACCTTAAGACCTGAGGTCAAATCGATGCCTGCCGCCACTGGTTGGGCAAAGAACGTACTTACCTTGCCGATTTCCTCCTCTGGCATTCTCTCACCTCCCTTCTGGTTTGAGGCTGTTTAATTTTCAAGAGACCCATTTTCAGCTTCAAATTTAGGGTTTCTGAGCCTCATTTTTATTCCTTCACCCCCGGCTATCTGGTAGAATTAGCCAAACAGCAGGAGGTGTGCGTATATGAAAACAGCTAATCAGCTTACCTTCACTACCTATGAAGCTTCTCTCAAGCTCAAATCCAATGACCCTATCAAAATCATCTTCGATAATATTGATTGGTCATTTATCCACCCCTTAGTCGCTGGTAGATACTCACCTCAAGGGGCAGAGGGTTACGACCCCATTCTCCTCTTCAAGGCTCAGCTTCTAATCTACCTGGGCGAGGTCAGTTCCGACCGCAAGCTTGCTTCTGCTCTCCGCTATAATGCCAGGCTCTGCCTTCTTTGCGGCTTTAACTTCCTCAAGACACCCTCCAATGGTACTTTCACTAATTTCCGTGACCGCCTGGGAGAGGACATTTTCTATGAGGTCCTCCATAGACTGATTGCTCAGGCTACTACCTTAAAGGTAATCATCGGCGGTGATACCGCCATAGATTCAACCCATCTCTGGGCCTGCTCCAGTAAGTTTGGCAAGAAGGCTTGCTCCTGCAAGGGTAAATGCCATTGCCCCAGAGATTATTCCGACCACGATGCTCAATGGGGAGCTAAGAGCAAGGACTACTTCTTCTTTGGCTATAAAGTCCACCTTATTGTCGATGCCAAATCCCAGCTGCCACTGGATGTCAGGGTAACTCCAGCAAACGAGGGTGATTCTCCTCAGGCCAAACCGCTGTTGAAAGGAGCTAAGGAATGGCATCCTCAAGTCAGGATAGATTCATCCTCTATGGATTCTGCCTATGATAGTTATGAGAATTATCGCTTCGCTATCGAGGAGATAGGGGCAACTCCCATCATCGCCCTAAATCGCCGCAATGGAGCAGATGCACTTACTTTGGGCTCTCTCTATCTCTCCCCCGAGGGCAAATATACCTGCCTTGCTGGCTTTCAAGTCGTCTATTGGGGTAAAGACCCTAAGAGGGGTAGGCTTAAGTTCCGTTGCCCGGCAGCCCTGGGCAGATGCCAGTGCCTCTTCCGTTCTACCTGTTCCGCCTCCAGCTACGGCAAAACTTTCCACCTTCACCCCGACCGAGATTATCGCTTGATAGGCCCTATCCCCAGAGGGACTGAGCTGTGGCAGGAGAAATACAATGCGCGTACAAGTGTGGAGCGAGCCTACTCTGAGGAGAAGGGAAGCCACCACTTGGCAAACCTGAGAGTAAGGGGCTTGCCTAAGGTCAAGATACATGTCTACCTGGCTCTGTGTGCTCAAGTGATAAAGAGGATTGGGGCGGTGATAATGGAGAGGCTTACCAGGTCTCATCCTACACCATGCCCGGTAAAGGCTTAGAGAACCTTAAAAGAGACGAGAAGCTGCTGGCCGTAAGGGGCAACATTGCCTCAGTGGCGATATTATGCTCCAGCAAGCTGATTTATGCAGTTGTTAAGGTGCTAAAATCCTCAAACTGAGGAGTCAGACAATGAAAACCTGATTAAAGGATTAGTCTTCTCGGTTTCGAAAATCCTCAAAAGATAGCAGGCTAAGATCAACCACCTGTTTCTAAACGGCCTCAACCCATCCCTTCTTCAGGCTCTCATTGGGCCGCTCTATGGTCAAATTCACGGAAGACCTGTACTACAACCCGGAAATGGTGGAGAAGGCCATGAAGACAATGACCCGCGAGCTGATTG
>QIGA01000111.1 GCA_003229915.1 Chloroflexota bacterium | reverse complement strand
AGGGTGGTGGGAGCGCGTGGTGTAGGGGCGTTCAATGGAACGCCCTAACGCCCGTGAGATTGCTTCGCTGCGCTCGCAATGACACCCAAAACCCTGATTTTTATAGCCAATCGCTA
Organism: Chloroflexota bacterium; assembly: GCA_003229915.1. Lineage (GTDB taxonomy): Bacteria > Chloroflexota > Dehalococcoidia > SZUA-161 > SZUA-161 > SZUA-161. Next base: position 17,298 of record QIGA01000111.1, on the reverse strand, counting down.
TTTCGGGGCCCGAGACCGTTTACCAACGCTGGCTGTTCCCACCCTCCCACCATCGAGAGCTTCGCTCCCATGATCCTCTGAGAGCGGCGGGGGCTAAACCCCCGAACAATAAATAGGGTGGGTGAAATGAAATGGAACCCACCCTACGATACTGTTACCATTCTACCCGGTTTGTACCCCCAATCCTCCCTCCCCTGGTGGGAGGGAGTTAGAGGGAGGGGGCATCAACCATACAAACCCCCTTGCCCACTTCCCTCCACGCTGGTACAATCTGGTCGCAAACGGAGGGAGTTCACAGGCATCCGGCGGACAATTACCCTCTATTGAACGGCGAGGAGGCGACAGATGAAGGCATCTGAAGGACGGCTCGGGCGGGTTTTCGTGATACGGCTCGAGGATGGCGATGTGCTTCCCGAATGTATTGAGCGCTTCGCTGAGGAAAACGGCGTAGCTGTTGGGCATGTCATCCTGGTGGGTGGAATCGGGGATGGTGAGGTTGTGGTCGGCCCGCGACGTTCAGGCCAGAGGCCGCCGGAGCCAATGCTGCTGCCTATCGATGGCGCTCACGAGGTGGCAGGGGTAGGGGTGCTCGCCCCCGGCGAAGACGGCAAGCCTGTGCTGCACATCCATGCGGCGCTGGGGCGGTCGGGGAGCACCATCACCGGATGCCTGCGGCCGGGCGTGACCACCTGGCTCGTGGCTGAGGCTATCCTCTATGAGATCCTCGACGCAAGAGTAGCCCGTATCAGGGATAGTGAGAGCGGTTTCCAGCTTCTGGAGCCTGGTGCTGGCCCAAGCGCTGATGCCAAGAATCGAATCGCAGAGGGCGAACGATGAACTCCTTCTGGCCAAGCAGTGGGTAAGCTACATCCTCTACCTGAAGAAGAGCTACCCCTACCTCTTCTCCTCCCATCAAGGGAGAGGTGTTTTGGGTTAGCGTAGGTTGATCTAAGTCGGGGAATCTCTGTGAAGCTTCCTTGAGGGTATCATTGAATTCTCCCTCCCATCAAGCGAGGGAGTTAGAGAGAGGGAGACCGCTTTTCAGAGCAGGTACTCCGCTATGATCCGGTGGGCGAGATGGGCTCTATCGCCCCCTCGAAATTCGAATGCCCTATCGTCAAATCCGAGGCCGCTGACCGTCAGCTTGCCGGTTACAAAATGGCCGCTCTTGAGCAGGAATCCCTTGTCGTCCTCACTGCCGACCATGCTCATCCGGCTGTAGGGGATGCTGATCATAGCCTTCCTTGCCGTCACCAGGGATTTGTCGTAGAAAATGATCCGCCTGTTGGTGATACCTATGAATCCGGTTCCAGCGCCTTTCAGGTCGAAAACGGCGCGGATAACCTCATCCGGCAGGCAGAAGCTCTCTATCTTCTCCAGTTGATCCTTCTTATCGACAACAATGTCATCAGCGTGAATTGCCATCTGACCCTCCCGCTACTGAAACCCGAACATATAGACATTCAGATAACCGTCTATAGCGTGGAGCCTCGACACCGAACCTATTGCTCGCCGGCCAGCACATCGGGGACACGGACGAGTTCGGTGTAGCCGATGCCGGAAACCGCCTCGCCGTCCAGGCGTCCGGATACGGCCATATTCCCCTCCCAGAAGGAGAACGTGGGGCCAGCCATGTCCTCAAGCATTCGGACCTCCTGCTGGTGATACCGAGCCCTGATCTCCAGGTCCAGATCACGGGTCTCCTCCCGAACCCGCCAGACGACGCCATACTCCGTGCCGCTGTTCGGAGAAACCCATGAATCCATCCTCTCCAGCGCGAATCTGTTGCTGTGATAGATCGAACTGTCGGGGAACATGATGGCCAGGTCGCGCGATTTGACCGATTCGTCGGGGTCGACGATACGCCAGAAGACGATCTCGGTATTATTATCCAGTTGGATTGAGAACCAGTCCCAGCCTCCTTTGCCTATGTAGTTCGTCCACTGGTGATCCATTACGCCGAGCCCCTCCACATCCACGAGCCTCCCCGGCAAATTAAGCTGGCCCTTGGCATGAAGCCGGGTGAATTGATAGTAATACGCGGTCCCTCCGATCCATTGGATCTCACCGTCCCCGCAGCCGAGGAGGGGGGGCTTCTCCGAACGAAGATCCAGGTGGAGGCCGAATTCGGAGCCGTAGGACTCGATGTGATAAGAGAACGAATCGGGGTCGGTCCGGTACCAGTGGTCGCGCCCCCCCCAGTGGAACTCAAAGAATCCCTCCGCGTGGTGCAGCGGCGAGCCGGCAACGGTGTGATAGAACTCCTCTTCTTTCAGGTCGGCGATAGCCAGAATCTTGAGCCCGAAATTGAAGTAGGCTGCCATAGCCCCGTACTCCCTGCCCTCGGAGTCGGTGAGGTTGAAATGACCGTACCACCACTCGGCCAGAAAATGGGGGTGGGCCCACTCATCTCGGGGAAGGTGTATCTTGGGCGGGCCGGGCGGTTGAGCTCTCTCTTGCATCACGGACACTTTACGTAGCTGGAGCGCTTTTGTCAAGGTGCGTTTCACGAACCGCCCCCTACCTTTTCACCATCGCCCTTCGACAAGCTCAGGGCAGGCTCTAACCTCTCCCATTGGGGGAGAGGAACTCCCGATCACATAATAGCTGCTAGAGTCGACCAGCCGAAGTCCTTCTCGCCTCCGCCCTCTCCGGTAATGGGATTGTAGTATTCCCAGAACCCAGACCGCTCAACGAGGCTTTTGCTGCTCTGAGCGACCGCCTCCGCCAGTTCGTTGTATCCGTGTCTCTTGAGTCCTTCTATTATCAGCCAGTTGGTGTTGATCCATGTAGGACCTCTCCAGAGATACCGTTGGGCCCCCGGCCGAAAGTGGCGGCTGTTCCTCGGAACAGAGGGAACAGGGTAACGAAGCCAGAATTCGTCAGGGTCTGTTAGATGGCGTACCAGTTCCTCACATCTGTCCCCGGGCATACCGCCAAGCGCTATGGGCATCAGGCAGACGAGGCTTGCGGTGCGCACGTCGAGGTCAAAGTAGAGACCGGAAGCCGGATCGTAGCACTCATCGATAATCGCCTTTTCTACACTTAAACCGCCAGTGCGGAAATGCTCAGCTTTTGAGTCCTCACCGGTCGCGGCGAACATTGTTCCCAGCGCTCCCAGGCCCAGGGCGTAGACTGTATTGAACAGCACCTCTCTGACATTGAAATAGCCCCTCTTCGCGATCTCCTCCGGATCGAAGTTGCGCCTGGCCATTCTCCACTCAGATGCGTAGAGGGCAATGTACAATCCAAACGGGAGCTTCGCGAGCCTGCCCATCAGCCGGTCGAAACCCGGCTTGTGATCCAAGCCGCATTCCCAGGGCGAGAAGATGGAAACAAGGCTGGAATCACCGAAACGGCGCCGAGTTTCCAGCCATTTGAAGTGTCTTTCCAGATACGGGAGGGTTTCTCGCAGGAAGGCGGTGTCCTCGCTCTCCTGCCAGATTTCCTTGACGGCCAGCGCGACGACCGGCGGCTGCACCAATGGGGAGCGGTCGCCCTGCGACCAGTAGCTTCGGAATGCGCGCACTGCCAATGAAGCCAAGCGATGGTCGTGGAGCACAATGTGGGGCAGCGTGCCGTCCGGCAGCATCTTCGATAAGAGCGTGAGCATCTCTTTTTTGGCGAGATCGACTCTTCCCAGGCGGCAATTGACGATGGCGTGGAACGATGAATCCCAGGACCACTGATGAGGATACTTCCTCTTCGACGGGGACACGTAGTAGTAGCCCCTGCCACTCCTGGCGTTGCCGTCTAAAAGCTGCCTGGCCTTATCTTGCAAAGTGCGGATCGTCGCCAGAGAACCAAACCCCCTTCATTGTGTGTAATTCACCCTCGACCTTCGGCAAGCTCAGGGCAGGCTCTAGCCTCTCCCATCAAGGGAGAGGAATTCCCCAATCCTCCCTCCCCTTGCGGGAGGGAGTTAGAGGGAGGGGGAATTGATCCCCTTCTCTCTCCGGACAAGGATAGAGCAAAACAGGCTCGTGTTCAATCCGAGGACGGAAGGATTGCTGAGCATCTTTGTGATAAGATAGACAGGACGCAAGTCTCCGCGATCAAGCATGTTAAAGCAACTAATCCGCGGGTGTCCCTGAATAAACACATAGCATGGCGCAAGAGAACCCACAAGATCAGGCGCAGATAGCCAGCCTGCGTTCGTTACCGAGACGGCAAATAATCATCACCCTGGTGGGCGTGATGCTTGCCCTGTTTCTGGGCGCACTGGATCAGACGATTGTCGGCACCGCCATGCCGCGAATCATCACCGACCTTGGCGGCTTCACTCAATACACATGGGTGACCACAGCCTACATAATCGCCTCCACCATCACCGTGCCCGTCACAGGCAAGCTGACCGACATGTACGGCCGTAAGTGGTTCTACGTCGCCGGGCTAATCATCTTCATAGTGGGTTCTCTCCTCTCCGGCCTCAGCCAGACGATGACACAAATCATCATATTTCGAGGCTTGCAGGGGATGGGCGCCGGGGTAATGACGGCCAACGCCTTCATCGTCATCGGAGACCTTTTTCCACCCTCGGAACGGGGAAAGTACCAAGGCCTTATGGCCGGGGTGTTCGGCATAGCGTCCGTCATCGGACCGATTCTCGGCGGATTCATAACCGACACTCTCTCGTGGCACTGGGTCTTCTTCGTCAATATCCCCTTTGGAATCCTGATAATCGGCCTGTTTCTGCGCTTTTTCCCAAACGTGCGCCCCGATAACCTCAAACACAAGGTTGACTATGCGGGCGTGGTAGCGCTGATACTCGCCGTGGTGCCGGCAATGTTAGCCCTATCCTGGGCCGGGGTTGAGTATCCCTGGTTTTCGGCTCCCATCATCGGCATTTTCCTCTTCTCGGTGGCCATGGCCGCCCTCTTCGTGATCATTGAGGGCCGGGCCGAGGAACCCATTATGCCCCTGTGGATCTTCAAGAACCGTATTGTAAGCGTGTCATCGGTGGTCATTTTCACCACTGGTATCGGTATGTTCGGCGGCATTATCTTCGTCCCGCTTTTCTTCCAGGGGGTTCTGGGGCTATCTGCCACTGCCAGCGGGAGCTTTTTGATGCCTATGATGCTAGGCGTGGTAGGAGGGGCCCTGATCTCCGGCCAGGCGCTCTCGCGGACAGGGGGACACTACCGACTTCAGGGTATCTTCGGCCTGGCAGTAATGGCTGCAGGCATGGGACTACTCTCCACAATGACGGTTGAAACCAGCTATGCGAGAGCCGTATTTTACATAATCGTGACAGGCTTTGGGCTGGGCACCACCTTTCCTCTCTATACTATCGCAGTTCAGAATGCAGTTCCTTATACGGTCATGGGAATTGCCACCTCCACGACTGTTTTCTTTCGTTCCATCGGCGGCGCTTTCGGACTGGCCATCTTTGGCTCCGTGATGAACAATCGCTTTGCCTCCGAATTGCTCAGTGGAATTCCCCCCGCAGCAAAAGAAGTCATCTCGCCGGAACCGCTGGACTCCCTGGCGCGCAATCCCCAGGCGTTGCTCAATCCCGAGGCCGCGGCTCAATTGAGGAGCGTTTTCGAACCTCTCGGCCAGCAAGGGGTGTTCCTTTTCGAGCAGGTAATCGAGTCGCTGAAGCTGGCTCTCAGTTCTGCCATCACGCAGGTTTTCTTCATAGGGCTTATGGTCGTGATCGTCGCCTGGGTAGTCAACCTATTCATCAAGGAAATCCCTCTTCGCAAAACACATGAGTAAGGTTGGCCACCGGCCATCTAGCCATCCAGACATCTGGGCTGTTTGATGGCCAGGTGGTTAGGGGCAGAGGGTAGGGGGCGCGGCGCACCCCGATTGAGCATAGGAAGGTTTCCAAGGTATTGGCCTGGAGGGCGCAAATGGCAGAAAACAGGAAGGCCGAGTTCGGAACCATTGGTATAGATAATCCCATCGCGTGCAGCGTGGTAGAGCGCCTCAACAGATTCGCCGTGAAGGTCCAGGTCGCAGGGAGCTATCACGTAGCGCATATAGGCAACGCCGGAAGATTGTACGAGTTTCTGGTCAAAGGCAGGAATGTGAATCTCCTTTGAAAACAAAGCGGGAACCCGATACACGAAGTCATGAGTCGCTAGGAGCCTCTCTGTACGAAGTGCGGGTAGGTTGGAGCATCCGCTCCAACCATGCCTAGAGCAGATGCTCCAGGCTACCCCGTTTTGCTAAGTTATCGGGCGCCCTCCTATGGCTAAACGCTTGACTTCATGCTCTGGCGCAGACGCTCCAGTATCCACATCCGAGCCAGGGTCGTGGGTCCGATCCCTATCTCCGCAGCCTCGGACAAGGACGCTCTGGTCGGCCCGCGAGGCGCTGAGATGGCTTGACAGCCATTAGGGTGAAAGTTACAATTTGGGAACCCAGAACAGACTAGGCGAAATGGCGGCAACCAGCGATACGAGGAAAGGAGATGATAAGCGATGAAGTAGCTGGTCCTGATGAAGCCAGGCACACTGCTTTCAGAGGATACGAATTCAAAGGAGGGTATACCATGTCAGTAGAAGAAAACAAGGCCATGCTACGCCGAATGTATGAGGAAATTCATAACAAAGGGAATATGGCCGCAGCAGATGAATTTGTGGCGAACAATTTCGTCGACCACAATCCACCCGGTCCCGGGGTCCCGCCCGGTCCTGAGGGCATCAAACAGGGGCTCGGTATGTTCCGCGCCGCCTTCCCCGACTTCCATGCCACGGTTGAGGACATGATTGTCGAAGGGGACAAGGTAGTGGTCCGCCTGACAATAACTGGAACACATAAAGGTGAGCTCATGGGCATAGCCCCCACCGGCAAGCAGTTTACCATCGGGGTGATCGACATCGCCCGCATCGCCCAGGGCAAGATGGTGGAGCGCTGGGGCCAGGAGGACATGCTGGGCATGATGCATCAGCTTGGGGTCGTCGCCCCGCCAGGGCAACATGGGAGATAACCTATTTATCCCACCCTTCCATGAGTTAGGTCAGGAGATAGGTCAAAGCTGGCTGTTGCTGCCCCTATCGCCTGACACGGGGTTGCCGATTTGGCTGCGCTTAGTCCCGATTGGCTCCGGCCACTTCGGCAACCCCCACTAGATGTGCTAAGCACCTCAGGTGAGGCGGAATCAGTGGCTCTATATAGTTCCCTTGGTGCTGGGGACCTCGCCCCCTCGCCGTTCGTCAATCATGGTGGCGGCGTCCAGCGCCTTCGCCAGCGCCTTGAACAGCGCCTCTACCTTGTGGTGATCGTTGACCCCGCTGAGGAGCCTGGCGTGCAGGGTCAGGTTCGCTGCCGTGGCAAAGGTCTCCAGGAAGTGGCGGATGAGATCGGTATCCAGGCCGCTTATGTCTCTCGCCTCAAGGGGAGCCTCGATAGAGGCATAGCCCCTGCCGCTTATGTCAACTGCCACCATCGCCAGCGCCTCGTCCATGGGCACCACGGCGTGCCCCATCCTGACAATGCCCCGCCGTTCCTCCAGCGCCTGGCTGAACGCCTGGCCCAGGCATATGGCGACGTCTTCGAGGGTGTGATGCTGCCCCACTTCGAGATCGCCCTTCGCCTCGACCCCTATATCGAACAGGCCGTGACGTGCGATCTGGTCTATGAGATGGTCGAGCATCCCTATGCCTGTGCTCGCCTGGCACCTGCCCTTGCCGTCTATGGCAAGCTCCAATATGACCTTGGTCTCGCCGGTCTCGCGGTTGACAGTAGCTATTCTCTCGGCAGCCATCTTACCCTCCTTCCCACATAGCCAGCGCCTCGATCAGGGCATCGGTGTGCTCCGGCTTGCCCACGCTTATGCGCAGCATGTTCCGCAGCAGCGGGGTATCGAAGTGCCTGATGAAGATGCCCTTCTTTTCCAGTTCCTGCTTTATCTCCCGGGCGTCGCCTCTAGCCACCCCGCAGAGTATGAAATTAGCTGCGGAAGGCAGCGGCGTGAGCACGCCCTGCTCCTTCAGCATTGTGGAGAGCCGCGCCCGTTCGGCAACGATCGCCTTGACATTGGCTCGAAGATAATCGATGTCGGCCAGCGACTCCCTCATCGCAATCATAGCCGCTATGTTCACATTGTAGGGTATCTTGATCCTGCGGATAAGCTCCGCGATCTCGGCAGGAAAGATACCGTAGCCAGCCCTCAGACCCCCCAGCCCCGCCCATTTGCTGAACGAGCGCAGGACTATGAGGTTGGGATACTCTGGAACCAGAGGCGCGAAGGTCTGTCCGCTGAACTCGTAATATGCCTCATCCACAACTACGATCACCCCGGTATCAACCAGCTCCAGGACAGCGGGCTGTTGGGTGACGTTTCCGGTGGGGTTGTTGGGAGAGGCGATGAAGATGACCTTGGTCCGGCCATCGATAGCCGATTTCACGGCTCCGATGTTCAACTGGTAGGCATCGTCACGGGGCACAGTGACCGTCTTGCCCCCACAGACCGCCGTGGTAAAGGAGTACATACCGAAGGTGGGCACACAATTGATCACCTTGTCCCCAGGCTCCAGGAAGGCGCGCAGAACCAGGTCGATGAGCTCGTCGCTGCCGCTGCCCGCCACGATGTGCTTCCGCCCAACCCCTACGTACTTCTCCAGCGGCTCCTGCAGCTCAGTGTGCAGAGGGTCGGGATAGATATGGTAGAAAGGGTAGTCCGCCAGCGCGCGGCGCACGCGGGGAGAGCAGCCATAGGGATTCTCATTGCCATCCAGCTTTACCAGCCTCTCGGCAGGAACACCTGAGCGCTCACTGAGCACGCCCAGCGGCACGATAGGCTCGTAGGGTGCGAAAGCCCTCAAATCGCCCCTTATGAACTTCTCAGCGCCGCTGGGGGGATCACAGGTCATTTGCCGAGCCTCCATGTTCCAGGTCTTCAAGCCTTCTCTCCACCGAGCGCGCATGGGCGGTCAAACCCTCGGCCCGGGCGATACTTGCCGCCGCCGGCCCCAGAGCCTTCAACGCCTCCTCATCCAGGTCAACCAGTGTGGAGACCTTGAGAAAGTCGAGAACGCTGAGCGGCGAGCTGAAGCGGGCGGTTCTTCCCGTGGGCATGACATGGCTCGGGCCCGCGCTGTAATCGCCCAGAGCCTCCGGAGACTCGACGAATATACCTCCCGCATGGCGAATCCGGCCAAGGTAAGAGCGCGCATCCTTCATCGTTAAGCAGAGGTGCTCCGGCGCACATAAGTTCACCAGGTCAATAGCCTCATCAATGTCAGGCACTACGATTATGGCTCCGTTGCGCTCCAGCGACTGCCGGGCGATGGCCTGCCGCTCGATTTCAACAAGCTGACGCTCGATCTCTTCTCTGACCTGATCCGCCAGGCGAGGTGAGGTGGTGATAAGTATAGCAGAAGCCATCTCGTCGTGCTCCGCCTGGGCGAGAAGATCGGCGGCGCAGAAGACGGGGTTCGCCGAGTCATCGGCGAGGATAACGGTCTCGGTGGGGCCATGCAGCCCGTCGATTGCCACTGTCCCGTAGACCTGCTTCTTAGCCAGCGTCACGAAGATATTGCCTGGCCCGCAAATCTTATCCACCCTGGGAACAGATTCAGTGCCGTATGCCATAGCCGCAACTGCCTGAGCCCCCCCGACCTTGAAGATACGGGCCACCCCAGCGATGCCCGCCGCTGCCAGTACGATCGCTGGCACGGTGCCGTCTGGTGTGGGTGGGGTGGTCATGACCATCTCGTCAACTCCGGCCACACTGGCGGGGATCGCTGCCATTAGCACCGTCGAGGGGTATGAGGCCTTGCCACCGGGAACGTAGATTCCCACGCGCTCCAGAGGGCGAACGAGGAATCCCAGCCCGCCTTCAACGAATTCAAGCCCGAGATTTCGCTTCTGGATAACGTGGAAGGTGCGTATCCTCTCAGAAGCGAGTTCGAGGGCGCTCACAAGCTCTTCGCTCACCATCTTGCGGGACCCTGCGATTTCCTCTTGCGTCACTTCGAGTTGGGCAAGCTCGACCCCATCGATCGTTCTGCTGTAGTCTAAAAGGGCACTGTCTCCTCTGGAGCGTACCTGTTCCAGTATTTGACGCACCTTCTCAGACGCTTCTCCCGCCGACTCGACAGGTGAGCGTTCCCCCAGCAGGGCTCTCGCGGCTTCCAGGTCTCGGATCACTCTCATCCCAGGTACTCCTCAGCGACTCTTGCGGAATCGGCTATAGACTGCTCGCGGAATGCCTGAAGCTGCTCCTCGGGAACCATCCCTATGACCTGTTCCAGCCTGGCATCGAAAGATGCGAAAAAGGTCTCCAACTCCCCAGGAGCGATCTGCTGCATCCAGACAAGGTACTTCTCTGCGAAGCGGCGGAAATCATCCCAGTGAAATCCCCTGGTGGTGGCCATAAAGACAAATTCCCGCCACCTGCTCAAGCTGAGGCGATCGATGAAACCGACTTCAACTCCGGAGGTCGAATCAATGAGTTCCTGGCGAATCTGAGAAATGCTGCTGCTATTCACCCGCTCACGGCGGTCAAGCTCGAATTGAAGCACCCTGTCGAAGAGATTAGCCATCGGCTCACCCGCGAGCGACGACGATTCGCCGAAGAAAGGGCGGTAGATTCGGTAGATCCAGGCTTCATCGGTAACCAGGTGGGACAGATAACCGGCAATGAACGACCTTGTTGCGGCACTCAGATTTGAATTCTCGCTAAGCTCGGGATGCGCTTCGAACATGGGCTTCACTCCACTCGCGCCGTCCTCGCGATCCAGTGTGAGGAAGTGTGTCTCCTCGCGGCTGGCGCTGGTGAAAAAACGGATATCCGGCACCGTGGATCCAAGGTAGTAGCTCCCCCTATTCTGCTCCACGACAGGATGGCGCAACCTGGCTATTGCTTCCTCGGCAAACCCTAAATGGAGGCAAATCGGAGGCAACAGGCTCCTTTCTCAGGAAGCGGGGCGGGACTCCAAACCCCGTCGCATAGCTTCAATGAGGTGTGATGTCTTCTCTCTCTTGTCACGGCGCGCCAAGGCCTTGGAATTGCCGATGAGACAGGCACAGGACTCGAACAGGGTATCGATGATCTTAAGGTTGTGTTTGGCGATGGTTGAGCCAGTCTCAGTGTTCTCGATGAGGACATCGGCATCCTCCGGGAGGAAAGCCTCGCTCGCCCCCCATGTAGGGATGATCTTGCATGGCGTCAGATGGTTGTCATGGGCATACTTATCGGCAATATTTGTGTACTCAGAGGCAACTCGCAGTGCGGAGTCCCGGTTCAACTTTCGCAAATCGCCGGTGCTCGCAACCGGCATACCCTGTGTAACAACAGCTACAATTCTGACCTTGCCAAAGCCAAGTTCAAGCAGCTCCTCAACCGGACTCGAAGGGAAGCGGAAGCGATGATCCCTGAGCCAGTCCCTGCCAGTGATAGCCAGATCGAAGTTGCCATTGGCCACGTTAAGGGGCATGTCCTGTGGCCTGACAACCTTCACCATGACTCCATCCACGCTGATCTGTGGCCTGGGACTCGGTCTGCCTACGTCGTAACCATCGATTTTGAGTCCAGCCCTGTTCAGGAAATCGACGGTGTGAGGCTGCTGGTGGCCATCAGGCAGTGCCAGAGAAATCACAGGCTCGCCGATGAACAAACGCTGCGCTCCCGTCTCAGTGCTAACGCCCGCACCTGCCTCGGCGTCGTTGTCTCCAGCATCAGTGGAGGAGAGCGCTGTCAAAAGGCGGCTCAAGTCCTTCCTCGCCAGGCTGTCTCTGTTTGCCACCAGATATGCGCTGCTTTCAAGGATTGTCGCAACCGGTACCAACCCCTGCTCTCGAAGTCTATCTGATGAGGTTTCGGTCATTATCGCCACCTCAGCGTTCTCCGGTGGGTAGGCACCAACAGCCCCCCAGGCGGGGAATATCTGGAATCTCCGCAACCGCTGCTTCAAGGCAAAGGACTCCGCTAGGTTAGGGTACTCGCTGACGATGCGCAGGCTTTCCGAACGGCTTCTCAGCGACTCCAGCGATTCGGCTCCGGGAGAACCGGCGACGGCAGCATAGAGATATCGCTGTCCATAGCCCAGGTCTCCGATCTTCACCAGGGCATCGCTGTGGTACTTGACCAGCAGCTCCTCCATCCAGTCGAGCCGACAGATGCCCAGGTCATAGTTCCCGATAGCTACCTGAATGGCGATATCCTTCTCATGAAACACCTTGGTGAACAGACCGGGGAAGTCTGCGCACTGCGGCCGATAGGAACGCGAGCCTTCGCCGTAATCGCCGATGGCAAAGCCCGCTTTCTTCAGCAGTGCCGCTGTTCTGTCCTGAAGTGGCCCTTTGGGCAGGGCCAGCTTTACCTGCACCGCACCTCCTCAATTAGCTTCAGCAGTTCAGAGGGAGAGGACTTCCGCCGCTTCTCGCCACTGACCTGATCGATCAGCTCGACCCCCTCACCACTGCGCATATCGACTACCCAGCGAAAGCCGGAGGGTTCTTCGTGGCTCAAATCGAACTCGGCGATGTAGCCTGCGTCTCGCAGTAAACGGGCGACTTCGAGAGAGGCTTTGAGCCCTTCATCATCCTTAGCCCTGACCAGAATCCTTTCCCGCCGCGGAGGCTCCTTGATCGAGTTCATGAGCTCATCGAGATCGAGGGCGAAACCGGAGGCCCGGATATCCTTCCCTCCGACCAGGGGAATCAGCTCGTCATATCTACCACCTCCACCCAGACTCCGCCCCGCGCTGTAAAATCCGAAGATGATGCCAGTATAGTACTCGAAGTCTCTCCCCGAAGTGAAATCGATCTGGTAGTTATAGCCCAGGCCTGTTAGCAGGCCAGCGATCCGGGCCAGCTCGTCAAGGCTGGGTTCAAGAGCCGGGATCGATAAGGAGAAAACGCTCCTCAGGTTCTCCACGAAGCCGGGGGCCCCTCCCTTCAAACCAAACAGTAGTTGCAGTTGTTTCGCCACTTCCGGGTTCTTTCCCTTCAGATCGCCCAGCACGTCCACACTACCGGAGAAGATCTGATCCAGAACATCGGCCTTATCTTCCCCACTCAATCCTAATTCTTCCAGGACAGTCTTCAGCAGCCCGGCATGAGCTAGCCTGACCTCAAGCGGGCCGACACCCAGCCTTGCCATGGCTTCCAGCGCCAGCGAGATCAACTCGACATCCCCCTCAGGTTTGCGTCCCCCGATGAGCTCAGCACCGCACTGCCAGCGTTCCCGCGACTTCTCATCTGTGTCCTCGAAGGCGAACATGTTCTCCACATAAAAGAGCCTGGCGATCGGGAGGTCCTGGAGGTTCTCCACGTAGAGTCGGGCGACGGGAATGGTTCCATCGGGCCTGAGCACCACCCGCTCCCCACTCCAGCCGTCCCAGTCGAGAAAAGAGTAAACTCGTCCCAGCATGTCGGGAGACAGCGTTCCCGCGGAGGTGAAAAGATGCAGGTATTCCAGGGCGGGTGTCCGGATCTCCTCGTAGCCCCAGCCGAAGCAGCAGTTTCTGAATTCCGCCTCTACCTGGCGAAATTTCGCCATGTCCTGAGGCATTAGATCGCGCGTACCCTTGCACCTTGGAACCTTCATCTTAGTATCTCCCATCGAGCCAATTCGGCACTATTTTACACTTATTGGTGGGGCTGTTCAACGCTGGTACCCCCACCCTACCTCGCCACGGGGGTAGCGTTGCCACAGGAGTGGCAACGCATATTCCGTCGTGACTCCTGTCACGACGCTACTGCTAGACCTCCTCTTCCCTGAGAGTGTTAACGATGTAGAGAATCTCCTGGGTGGTCAGGCCAAAGCGATGCAGTGTGTGGCGGATGATCTCCAGTCCAGCCTCCAGCTCTGGGCGTACCAGCTCGGCGACCCCAAGGTTTCTCAACTCCTCAGTGTCCTCATCCCGATGAATGCGAGCCACCACATCGAGCCTGGGATTCATACGGCGAGCGTTCTCGACCGTCAGCTTGGTAGCTATCGGATCGGGGAAAGTAACCACCAAAACCCTGGCCCTCCCCAGCCCAGCCTGAGCCAGAATCTCAGAGTTGCCCGCATCCCCATATACACACGGAATCCCCTTCTCACGAGCCGAATCGATAACTCTGGGGTCGATGTCAATGACAAGGTAGGAGAACTTTCTTCGCTCAAGCACCCGTCCCAGATTCTTGGACACCCGGCCATAGCCACAGATCACCACATGGTTCATAAGTGGCTTCCCTTCGTCCAGCGGTACCGGGTCAAGCCTACCGGCGAAGAACCTGGAGCCTCTCTCGGACTGGATGAGCCGGTGATAGAGTACCGAGGTCGCATTCATAGCGAGCGGGGTCAGCAGTATAGTGATAACCGCGGCAGTCAAGGTCAAAGAATAGAGATCGTTGGAGATAAGGTCCAGTTCAAGGGCGAGGGCAGCCAGGATAAAGCTAAACTCACCTATCTGGAAAAGGCCGCTGCCCACAAAGAGGACAGTCTTGTCACTATAACCGAAGACCCTGGGGACAAGAGAAGTGATCAGAAACTTGCCCAGCACAATGGCCGCTACAATGACACCGACCTCTCCCGGGTTAGCAGCTACAAAGCTGGGATCGATCAGCATGCCCAGTGCGACGAAGAAAAGCACCGCGAATATATCCCTCAATGGCCTGATGTCGGCCAAGGCCTGATGGGCGTAGACCGATTCGCTTACCAGCAGTCCCGCCACGAAGGCGCCAAGGGCTATCGAAAGCCCGGCGTAATAAGCGCCGAAGGCTGCCCCGATGGCAAGGCAGACTACTGTGAGGAGGAAAAGCTCCCGTGAGCGCACCTCTGCGGCTTTTCTCATGAACCAGGGAAACACCCAAAAACCCAGGACAAAAATGGCACCTAGAAACAGAGCCGCTTTCAGGACAGCTAACCCCAGGGATCCCAGAAGCGCTATCCCCGATTCCTCTAAAGACGGCAGGACAATCATCATGGGAACCACGCTCAGGTCTTGTACCAGGAGAATGCCGATCATCACCCGCCCATGGGGGCTTCCCAATTCCCCACGATCCATGAGGGTCTTGAGCACGATGATGGTGCTACTCAGGGAGATGAAGAGACCGAATAAGATCGCCTCCCGAATCGGCCAGCCAAGGAGCCAGCCCACCATCACCCCCAGCGCCACGGTGGTCACAATCTGGGCGGCTCCGCCAACTGTGGCGACCTTGCCTATCTGTCTGAGGGTTTTGAGGGAGAACTCTATGCCCAGGGAGAACATCAGAAGTACGACCCCGATGGTGGCCAGGGTTTCGACATTCTCGACATCCTGGACGAGCCCCAGCCCGTAGGGCCCAATGATGATCCCGCTTAAGAGGTAGCCAATGATAACGGGCAGCCTTATAAGGCGCACTGCCATGCCCCCAATGAGGGCAATCCCCAGAACAAGCGCCATGCTCGTCAGCAGGCCTAGCTCGTTCATCCTCTCCCTTCTCTAAGAAGGATATCTGAGAAATTATGGGTAGGTTCCAACTGTGCCTAGAGCGAATTCTCCAGGCCACCCTTTTTGCCTTAATCCCCTCCCGCCAGTGGAGGGGGATTACGATGAACTTGTGGTTAACTTTGAAAATTCACCTGGCAGGTGGGCTTTTTGAATCTGGACTCACGGATCAAGGTTTTGCCCGTGGTTTTGACACGGGCTCCCACGGCAATAATCTCCTTGGGGATTGCTTATGCTCCGCTAATATCGTGCGGAGACTCGCTACTGCGAATACCCCCAGAGCCCCCTGCGAGCTTCTTTCGCCTCCTCCTCGAGCTGGACCAAGCGCTCCTGGTGCTTTGTGTCCGGCGGGTATGAAACGGCCTGAGCGTAGCCGAGGCGTACCAGCTCGGCATTGACAAAAACGCCATCGACATAGACGTAGCGAAGGAGTCTGCCGTAGCGGTCCCTGTCCGTTACGTCTTTCTCCAGCGTTATCACCTTCCGCTCCACCAGGTCCCTGTTCTTAGCCCACGCCTCAGGGCCGTAGTACTCCACCAGTGGGTAAACTTCGGGGGTATCGATACCGATGTATCTGACACGGGCGCCCCCTGCGATCTCGATAGTGTCGCCATCTATAACTCGAACGACCCTTACCTGACCTTCGGTGTCAGAGCCACAGGCCACGAGAACGGCAGTGATCGATATCAAGAACAGAAATGTCAGAAGTTGCCTCACAGGCCTGCTTTCTGTGGAATTGAGTTCAAGATGAGGGGAGAAAGCCGATAATGTTAAGCTGCAGGAATTGCCTTCCGTTCCAGTCCTCTTCCTTGAGATTGTAGACGATGTCGAGGTGGGAGGATAGCTTCCGGTCGCCATGGTTGAAGGCGATAGCGTCCCAGACAATCTGGCCGTCGCGAAGCTTGAGCTTCAGGTGATCACCATCAGCGCCAACTTTGCGCGATTCCAACAGCTTCACATTCCTGCTGAGAAAAGCGGGGACCTGATTGGCCTGCCCGAACGGCGCCAGCCTGCTTATGAGCTTGAAGGTCTTTCCGCTCAAAGTAGACAGAGGAATCTCGGCGTCAATGGTTATCGCAGGACGCAGATCGACTTCGGCCAGTTCGCGGCCCGCTATTTCCAGGAGCCGCTGCTGTAGCTTATCCATGTTAGCGCTGGGCATGAGGAACCCTGCCGCCTGGCGATGTCCACCGAAGCGGGTGAGCAGATCCCGGCACTCAGTCAAGGCGGCAAGGATATCAAACTCGGAGATGCTCCGCGCGCTGCCCCTGGCTTGCTCTCCGTCCAACCGAAGCACAATAGCGGGCCGGTAAAACTCATCGGCCAGCTTGCCAGCGACCACCCCTATCACCCCCGGGGGATAAACGGCTTCGCCAACCATAAGCAGCGGTTGAGCGATCCCCTCCAGGAGGAGTTTCTCCCTCGCGTTGATGAAAACCTCGGCGGTCAGCCTCTGACGCTCGCTATTGTTTGATTCAAGTGTGGTGGCAAGCTCACGAGCCTGCTCTCGAGAAGAGGTTATCAGGAGTTCGTAGCTGGTGACCGCGTGATCCATCCTTCCGCTTGCATTGAGCCTGGGCCCCAGCGCGTATCCGATGCTGGCTTCATTGAGTTTGCCCATCTCCAGCCCGGCACAACGAACCAGTTCCTGCAAACCAATCCTCTGGCTTCGGTTAAGAACCTCGAGCCCACGTTTCACCAGGTATCGGTTCTCTCTACCCAAGGGCACCATGTCGGCGACTGTCCCCAGGGCAACCAGGTCCAGAAAATCCTCCCAATCCCCATCCCTGTGGGTTGCTCCGAAAAGCGCCTGCAGGAGCTTGAATGCGACCCCTACGCCTGCCAGCTCTGAAAACGGATAGGCTGAGTCAGGACGCTTGGGGTCTATAGCCGCCAGGGCTGGGGGCAGGGGGTAGGGAACCTC